>RZYB01000493.1 GCA_009930495.1 Deltaproteobacteria bacterium | reverse complement strand
TCACACTATATACCATTTTGGTAGATGTGTCTGTGAAAAAACTTGTTAATCCGGTGAAAAAAGCATTTTTCTCTAATCCAAATATTTTTTTCTTTTCATTCATTTTATTAGTCATTCCGCAGTGTCTTTTTAATGTTGCCTAACGTATGGCAATAAGAAACGTAGGGCATTACGAAGCTTCTACCTTTCAAATTACACAGCCGTTTATTAATTGTTATGTCGTTCAAATTTAGCACTTTCCGCCCTATGTTTTTTATTGCGTGTTGGCATTAGTTGTTCCTTCTCTGTCCGATTATCATCATTCCATAAAATAAAATTCCACTTCCAATCACTCCTAATGAACTCCAAGTAGTACCCAAATCAGGATTAAAGATTTTTGTCATAGCTAAAATTAGAAATACAGTCAATAAGAAATAGAAAATCCATCGGAATGATTTACTTGCATAAATGCTTTCTCCTTCTTTAATCGGTTTAATTTCAGTCTCTGAATCAAGTCCGTTTTTGTAGTCATTGGATAATCTTGGAAAATCCTTAACAAGTCGATTAAAGTCATCCTTAATTGGCAAAACATTCAGTCTATTTACTTTGTATCGAGTCTTGTTTGTCAAGTTTATAATAAAACTATCAAATGTTCTGTCCTCCTGAAAAACATAGTTGTCAACTAGATTCCAGGGAATAATGAAATTCTTTTCCCAGCTCAAAATAAATCTACGTTCCCATATATGTTGAATTCCTTCTTGCGTAAACACAATTTTGGCTTTTCCCATTCCAATCAGGTTAGCAAGGTAAAATGAAGTCACAAAAACTGCTAAAAACTGAATAATTGAAATAATCTCACTGTCAGGTTTTGGCAAATTGTCAAGAATAAGGAGAATGCTTGAAATCAAGATTCCAATCATTGCAGCTATGAATCTAAATATTGAATGAACTTTAATCCTGTATTCTCTTTTTTTCATATCTGTTATTAACTTGCAGTCTGTCTCTTCCAATTAATGCCAACGT
>RZYB01000492.1 GCA_009930495.1 Deltaproteobacteria bacterium | reverse complement strand
TCTGATGGAAATCGGCGTCAATCTGGTTCGTCAGGAAGAGGAGGCCAGGGTACGGGTCAAGGCCGAGGCCTCGGCCGAGGAGCGTCTGCTGGATGTCCTTTTGCCAACCAAGCCGCTTGAATCCGGCACGGTCGAATACATCGGCCCCGAGCCGTCCAGCTCCGATTCCACCCGCGAAAAGCTGCGGCAGCTTTGGCGGGCCGGCAAGCTCGACGACCGCATGGTCGAGGTCGAGGTCAATGCCGGCGGCGCAAATGTCCAGGTCATGAGCATCCCTGGCATGGAAGGCATGGAGATGCAGATGCAGGACATGTTTTCCAAGGTTTTCCCCAAGCGCAAGAAGACCAAGAAGGTCCGCGTCAAGAACGCCTATGAGCTGTTGATCCAGTCCGAGTGCGAGCGACTCATCGACATGGACAAGGTCCATGAGATCGCCCGCGAACGGGTCCAGGAATCGGGAATCGTGTTTTTGGATGAAATCGACAAGATCTGCGGCGGCGGCCATTCGGGCAAGGCCGATGTGTCCCGGGAAGGCGTGCAGCGCGACCTTTTGCCCGTTGTCGAGGGCAGCACGGTCAACACCAAGTACGGCATGGTCCGCACCGACCACATTTTGTTCATCGCGGCCGGGGCCTTCCACATGTCCAAGCCCTCGGACCTGGTGCCCGAACTGCAAGGTCGGTTTCCCTTGCGCGTGGAGCTTTCGGCCCTGACCCGCGATGATTTCTACCGCATCCTGACCGAGCCCCAGAATGCCCTGACCGTGCAGTACAAGGCTCTGCTGGGCACGGAAAACGTGGACATCGTCTACACCGACGAGGCGCTCCTTGAAATCGCCCGCTTCGCCCAGAAGATCAACGAGGAAACGGAAAATATCGGCGCGCGCCGGCTTTACACCATCATGGAAAAGATTGTGTCCGATTTGTCCTTCGATGCCCCGGAAATGCCGGACGCCACGGTGACCATCGACAAGGACTATGTGGCCAAGGCCCTGCACGATGTCCAG
>RZYB01000491.1 GCA_009930495.1 Deltaproteobacteria bacterium | reverse complement strand
ATGTCGCTCCTGAAATACACCCGTACGGAGGATCATCATGTTCGAGTTCCCGCTTCTACACCGCACCCCGGCAGGCAGGCCCGGTGCCGGCCTGGGCGCGCGCCTGCTGCCCCTGGTCCTGGCCACTGTCCTGACCTGCTCCGGAGCCTGGGCCGAGGAGACCAACGCCACCTCGGACAAAAGTCCCGTGGCCATGGAAAAGATCACGGTCACGGCCAACAAGATGGAAGAAGATCTGACCAAGGTGCCCCAAAGCATCACGGTCATCGACGCGGTCATGCTCGATGAAAAGGGCATCAAGAACGTGCCCGACCTGATTCGCGAAATCCCCAACATGACGGCCAGCGCCAGCCCCCACGGCAACAACGTCAATTTCCGGGGTCTCAATCCGTCCATGTTCACCGCCAACAACCCTGTGGTCATCTACATCGACGGCATTGCCCACAGCGGCAGCTACGGATTTGACGCATCCCTGGCCAACGTGGAGCGGGTCGAGGTCCTGCGCGGGCCTCAGGGCACCCTGTACGGCAAGGACGCCATCGGCGCGGTCATCAACATCGTCACCAAAAAGCCGGACAACGACTGGCACGGCAAAGTCGGGGCTGAATACGGTACCGAAAACCACATGCGTGGCGTGTTCAATACCAATGGCGCCCTGCTGGACGACAAAATTTTTCTGGGTTTGAACGGCCAGTACGAGCACAGCGACGGGTGGATCGAAAACGACAACGCCAATCGCGACGAAGATTTCAACCGGGAAAACGACCGCCGGGTCAACCTCAACCTGACCGCGACGCCCACGGACAAATTCACGGCCCGACTTTCGGTCATCAACGAATTCACCCAGGACTACGGCATTGACGGCTACGGCCTGCCCAGCGGCGCGGACCTGGACGACTTTTCCAGGGACGACGCCGAACATGTGGACATGGACCAGCACACGCAACTGAGCATGGAGACCAACGCCCAGAGCCTGGGCCTGACCTATGACTTCGGACCCGTGGCGTTAAACTCCGT
>RZYB01000490.1 GCA_009930495.1 Deltaproteobacteria bacterium | reverse complement strand
TCCTGGGCCGCGTCGCGCATGGTCAGGGCCGCGCGGCGGTCCTGGTCCTCGAAGTCCTTCACGCCGGGAAACATGGAATGGACCAGATAAAAGGCGGCGGAGCAGCCGCGTAGCGCGGCCATCAATGTCGGTCGGTCCAAAACATCGGCCTGGGCCAGTTCCACGCCTGGGTCGCTGGCAAAGGGGCGACAGCGCAGCTTGTCCGTGTTGCGGCCGATGGCCCGCACGCGCCAGCCTTTTTCCAGCAGGGCCGGCACCAAGCGCCCGCCAATGTAGCCCGTGGCCCCGAGCACCGCCACGGTCCGTGTTTGCGTCATGCATTTCCTCCGGGAGAAGGTCTTTCTTTCCAGATAGTTCCTCGGGCCGTCCTGGCAACCGCCTTTACTCGCGCGGCCAAGGTCCGTATGCCCAGGATTATTTCAACCTTGAGCGAGGCTATCATGCATATACACGTGGTTCGAGACAGTGGCGAGTTGAAAGATACGGTGATGGTGGTCTTCAGGACCGAGGACGCGGAGCTGGACGGTGTGGGCGCGGACATTTTGGCCGGGCGCGGCGGTGCCGTCGATGACGGCTTTTCGGGCAAGGCCGGTCGGGTCCGACTGGGATGCGGCGCCGAGGGCCGGGTTTTGAGCGTTGGCCTGGGCAAGACCGCCGAGGCCGATCCGGACGCGTTCCGGACGGCTGTCGGCGCGGTCGTGCGCGCCGCCGCCACCCAGGAACTGCCGGCCCTGGCCGTGGACGCGGCCCACTTGGCGGCCCTGGATTTGGCCGAGGATCTAGCCGTGGAGTTCGCCATTGCCGCGCGTCTGGCCGCGTACCGTTTCGTGGCCTTCAAGTCCGAGCCCGGCGAAGCGGATTGCCCGCACCGCGTGGCCATCAGCGGCGGCAAGCCGGATCTGCACGAACGGCTGCGCGCCGCCCTGGCCGTTGCCGATGGCGTGGAACTGGCCCGGAATCTGGTCAACACTCCGGCCAATGTGGCCACGCCGGAATATCTGGCCCAGACGGCCCGTGAC
>RZYB01000489.1 GCA_009930495.1 Deltaproteobacteria bacterium | reverse complement strand
CGGCCAAAGCCATCAAAGGATTCCACGCCCATAAGCCGCAGCGTGCGCAGGTCGGACGGCAGCACCATGGCCAGGGGCGCGGGGCTGGCATTGTGGTAGCTCAGAACCAGTCGGGACGACGAAGCCGAGTCCGTGGCGTTCGACGCCGTTTCTTCGTGGACATCCAATCCGACGCCGAGAGCGCTCCAGCGATGCTCCGTGAGCACGGCCGTACCGTCCTGGCCTAGGGCGACCCGCATTTCCAGCGGCACCTGGATATTGTCAGGAGTTCCCTTGGGAGCGGTCCGCTCCAAAGCCCGACCCTTGCCTTGTTCCACGAAGAAGGCGTCAATGCCGTAGCGCACTCCGACCAATTCGTCCCGATTCTGCCACTGGTACGGCTGGACCGAGCCTTTTATGAACAGGCCCGAGGCCGGTGGGGTGAGATCGGCCAGACCGATCCGGGCCACATCCGATTCGGCGTCGACCTCCAGGGGAACGTAGATTTCAATCTCCCGGTTGTAGGATTGGCGCCGTTCCCGGTCCTGGTTCTGAGCACCCAGCTCGGCTTTCAGGGCCGGGCCGATTTTGTCGGCGGGGATGGTCGAGATGTCATAGTTCAAAACAACATAGTCGCCGCGAAACACGTCTCTGGGATCGACAGGCGTGGTGCGCAGCCAGACCGTGGGGCCGGTCGCGACGATCCATTCGCGCTGGCCGGCCATCCAGGCCAAGGCCAGAATCTGGACGAAAATGGCGGTGACAACGAGTGTGGTCCGCATGGCCTAACCCTCCATCCCGGTTGCGTGTGGGGTTATTTCAAGATGGGCCGCCCTGCGCCGCTGGCGATGATAGATGTTCGCGACGGCGAACAGGGCTCCGCCCATGGCCATGAAGACGACTCCCCGAGTCAGCAGGCTGTCGAACAGGTCCGCGAAGCGCGCGAATGTCCAGACCGCGAGCATGAGCGACCCGGACACGACCAAACCCCGGCGGGTTTCGCGGCACCCGACCCACAGCCAGGCCACGGTGTGGTAGAG
>RZYB01000488.1 GCA_009930495.1 Deltaproteobacteria bacterium | reverse complement strand
GAGGGGGCTTACTTTTGAAAATGAAAAATACAAATACTGATTAACTGAGAGTTAGAAACAGAAAATTATAAATATTCCGGTTTACCGGACAACAATGTTATTTCTTAATGAATAATGACCTTTATTTGGTTTCACCATAATGTAGTCAAGCATTTTGAATTTATTGATACGATTTATAGTATCAAGGAATTCATAAGCTAATACTTTTTCATAGACATCAGGCTCTACTGTGTACCAGCGTGTATGGATTAAAATGACATACTCGGGGTTAGCTTCTGTGACTTTGTTCAATTTACTCGGAGCAACAAAAGTTGCTTCAGTAGAATTAATTGGAATTTCTTTGATTCCAATAACTTCCATTTTTGCATTAAGGAGTAATGCGAAGATGGGTTCATTGATGAATTCAACAGCATCGAAATAATCGTTGAAGCATTCAACAGCACATTTAACTGATTTGATGATGTAAGTATCTGAATTAATCATTGTGTTTGCCGCTGCCCTACGGTCTTTTATTGGCTTCTGGCTCGCCAGTTAGTTAATAAAAATTATGGCGAATAATAACCGAGACGCCGGATTCCATGTCAAGGGTGCATGTCACTTTGGAGGTATGAGAAAGTGAACTAACACAGAGTGAAAGATTCAATAGAAGATCTTTCCCTTTACTTGGATATCCCGGTTCGCAGGTAACTTTGCCAAGTATTTTGAGTGACTATAGAGTGGGGTGGTTTTCTTTTGCTAAGCTTTTCTTTTGTAGGTATATGAAAAGAAAAGCGTAAACGGTCCACAGAGAGAAGACAGGCAAGACAGCCTGGCTTCCAATTTATACCGAAGATGCGAACAAAAAAAGGGTCGGCAGTGCCGACCCAAATGTTTACTTCTTAGAAGATTTCTTCTTTGTCGGAGCCTTTTTCGGTTCCGGATCCTGTGTAGGTTTTTCAGCTTCGATGGACTCCACTTGTGTGTTGGAGTAAAGCTGAATAACCGGGAAATAGTTCCAGGATTTTTCATCCTTGGACATTTC
>RZYB01000487.1 GCA_009930495.1 Deltaproteobacteria bacterium | reverse complement strand
GGCTACGCGCTGGCTTTGGGCGCGTTTTTGTTGTGGGGAGGGCGGAACCTGCCGGCCGAGCGTTGGCAGATGCTGGCCAGTCTGCCCGTGGCCAAGAACCACGATGGCACCTGGCGGGCCGTGAATCTGACCTGGTACGGGGCGCTCAACGCCCTGGCCTACACCCTGGCCACGGCCACGGCCTTGGTGCTGCTTGGTTCCGTTGGCGTGGGCCTGGGTGGCCTGCTGGGTATTGTTGTCGGCGTGCTCGGCCTGTGTATCCCGGCCTCCCGGTTGGTGGCCCGTTTGGTGGAGGGCAAACGCAACACGTTCAGCGTGGGCGGGGCGTCGTTTGTGGGCATCGTTGCCGCGCCGTGGATCACGGTCCTGGCCGTCCAATGGTCGCCGGAAATCACGGTGCTGCCCGCGCTGGCCGCCCTGTCCATCGCCTATGCCGTGGGCGAGGGCGTGGGGCGCATGGCCTGTTTGAGTTTTGGCTGCTGCTACGGCCGGCCCGTGGCAACCTTGTCCGCGCCGTGGAAACGTTTTTTTTCGACCTGGAGCGTTGTCTTCGAGGGCGAAACCAAAAAGGCCGTCTACGCCCATGGGTTGGCCGGTCAGCCCCTGGTGCCCGTGCAGCTTATGACCGCCTGGCTGTACTGCGGCGGGGCCGTGATCGGGATGGTTTTGTTCGTTCGCGGCGCGTTCGGCGTGGCCATGATTTTGCCCCTGGTCGTGACCCAGGTCTGGCGCGTGCTTTCGGAGTTTTTGCGTGCGGACTATCGCGGGGAGCGCAAAATTTCCGCCTACCAGATCATGGCCGGAGTCGGCGTGCTGTATGGCGCGGCCCTGCCATCGTTTTTTTCCGCGCCAGCGCTTGATCCCGATGTGTCTCTGGGGCTGGCCGCCGTGTGGAGCCCGGCCGTGCTGCTTGTGCTCCAGGCGGTGTGCGCCGTCGTGTTTGTCTATACCGGTCGCAGCACCGTGACCGATTCCGTGGTGCGGTTCGCGGTCAAGGAACAGGAAATTTGATGCGCTCCTCCC
>RZYB01000486.1 GCA_009930495.1 Deltaproteobacteria bacterium | reverse complement strand
CGTCAACGGTGACGACAAAGCCCTCATCTCCGGCGACACTCACGCCCAGCCCTGCTTCCTGGGCCTGATATTTCAGCCCGGCCTGGGCCTGATCCCAGAATTCGAGCAGCACGCCCTGCATGGCCGTCTGTTCCACGGTGGAGGCGATGGACGCGGACTGCAGACGGGTCATGAGAATGGCCTTGGGCTCATGACGAAATTGCGACTCGGCCCGCCAGACCGTCAGGCCCGGCGTGTCCACGATCCGGCGCGGAGTGCTCCCGGCCTGTGGAACCACGGAGAAATCATCCGGAACAAAGGGATTGAGATCCGGCAGGCGCAAATCGGTCAGGGCCAAGCCGGCCCAGCGGGCCATATCCGTCGTCTCGATGGACCGGACGCTGTACGGGGTCTGGTAGAAAAAGGCTTCCCGGTCCGTGGATTGATCCGGGCCGACCACGAAGACGCGGGCGTTGGCCGGCGTGAGCGCGGTCAGGATCGAATCCACGGCGGCTCGGTCAAAGGAGTCCAGACGATAGCCGGCATAATTCACGTCGGCCACGGGATGGCGCAGCATGGTCTCTGCGGCCTGGGCCACATAGTCGAAGCCGCTGGCCAGGGGCGCGAAGCGGAATTCCATGGCCAGCATGTTCCCGAGTTGGTCGAAATACGTCCGGTCCAGCCCCTGGCGCCGCAGCAGGTCGAAATAGGAAAAGACCGTGCCCAGCACGGCCTCCCGCCGGGCATACCCTTCTTCGGTCAGTTGTAGGAACAGGGACAGGGTCACGCCGTTGCGCAGACTTGTCGTGTCGCCTCCGGCGGACAGACCCAGGGCCCAGCCCTTGTCGCGTAGGGTTTCAACCAGGGAGTTCCCGGTTTCCGTGCCCAGAACCGAGGCCACCACCCGCAGAGGCTTGGTGGCCGGGTTGTCCAGTTCCTGGGGCAGCACGAATTCGATGGTCATGCTCCGCGTTTCGCGCACGGGCCGCACCCCAAAAAGCACGCCGCGTTCGATGTCCGTGACCGGCGGGACCGTGGGCGGCTC
>RZYB01000485.1 GCA_009930495.1 Deltaproteobacteria bacterium | reverse complement strand
TTGATGGCCTCGCCGGGCATGCCGAAGACCACGCACGAGGCCTCGTCCTGGGCCACGGTCACGGCGCCGGCTTCGTGCATTTCGAGCATGGCCTTGGCGCCGTCGTCGCCCATGCCGGTCATGATCACGCCCACGGCGTTCTTGCCCGCATAGCGGGCCGCCGAACGAAACAGCACATCCACCGAGGGCCGGTGGCGCGAGACCAGCGGCCCGTCCTTGATCTGCACATAATAACGAGCACCGCTGCGTTTGAGGAGCATGTGCCGGTTGCCGGGCGCGATCAGGGCTTGGCCGCGCAGCACGGAATCCCCGTCCGTGGCTTCCCTGACCTCGATATCGCATAATGTGTTCAGGCGCTGGGCAAAGGCGGCCGTGAATTTTTCCGGCATGTGTTGGACCACGACGATGCCCGGACAATCCACGGGCATGGCCTGGAGCAGGGTCAGCAGGGCCTCGGTGCCGCCGGTCGAGGCGCCGACGGCCACGACTTTTTCGGTGGTCTGGATCATGGCGTTGGACAAGGGCCTTGGCAGGATGGCGTCGGCCGAGAGCTTTTGACTGACCTTCATGGGCGGAACATGGGGGTGGACCTTGGCCTTGGCCGCGGCCCTGACCTCGTCGCAGAGCATGATCCGGGATTCCTCCATGAATTGCTTGGTGCCGACCTTGGGCTTTTGGATGATGGACACCGCCCCGTATTCCAGAGCCTTCATGGTGGTTTCGGCGTTTTTTTCGGTCAGGGTGGAGCAGATGATGACCGGGATGGGATGCTGGGTCATGATTTTTTTTAGAAAGGTGATGCCGTCCATGCGCGGCATTTCCACGTCCAGGGAGATGACGTCCGGGATGATCTCGCGCATGATTTCCGCCGCGACAAAAGGATCGCTGGCCGCGCCAATGACTTCGATGTCCGGATCCGAGGAATAGATGTCCGTCAGGGTTTGACGGACCAGGGCCGAATCATCGACGATCAACAGGCGGATTTTTGGATTCATCACGGCGACTCCGGGTGTCTGAGGGTACGC
>RZYB01000484.1 GCA_009930495.1 Deltaproteobacteria bacterium | reverse complement strand
GGGCCTGTTCGTACTGCGTCAACGGCGTGACCATCTCCGCACTTGCCTGGACGATACCCGCTATCGCGGCCCGCTGCTCATCGGCCAGGCGCGCCAACAACACCCCACGGTCAGCCTCAATCTGGCTGAGTTGGGCCTCGGCAATGCCTAGTGCCTCAAGTTGGGCGATCCAGGCGTCATATTGATTGTTGATGGACCGTTGGGCCTGTTCGTATTGGGTGAGCGGCGTGACCAGCTCCGCGCTGGCCTGACTGACCGAATCCCATGCGGCTGTGATTGATTGGACGATGGACTGGAAGGATTGGATTTGCGCGATGTAAGCTTCAACGTCGCCAGACTGCACGCCAGCGGTGATGACATCCTGTAGGGACTTAAACTGTTCCCCGGCCTTTTCCGAGAGCATCCCAAGTGCGTTTGCCGCCTCATCGCCGGAGGCAAGGTCTTGACCTGCTGCGGTAAAAGCACCCTCTGCCGCCTTGAGGATTTGGCCAGTCAAATCGGCCTGGGCTTTGGCGAAAAGCTCCTCGAAATTGTGATCCGCGCCAAAATCCCACGAACTCCATGACCCGCCAGCTTTGCGGCCAAACTTGACCACCGCGTCGTCAAGCATCTCCACGTAGCCGTCGCCAAAACTGG
Source organism: Deltaproteobacteria bacterium (assembly GCA_009930495.1). Classification (NCBI taxonomy): domain Bacteria; kingdom Pseudomonadati; phylum Myxococcota; class Myxococcia; species Deltaproteobacteria bacterium. The sequence goes on along the minus strand of RZYB01000484.1, from coordinate 389 downwards.
CAAGCGTGGCCTCTATGCTTGCGAAGGCGGTTGTGGCTGTCTCTTCCAGCGCGGCGGCGATGGGTTCGCCAGTTTTGAGACTTGCGCCGCTTTTGGCGTGAAACTCAAAGCCAGCCCGCCGTGATACCCCGTTGTATTTCGTGCTTGAGTCGATACGAGAGTCTGTTTCGCCCCATGCCATGGATTGCGGATCGAAGATGATGGAAGGGGAGTGCTCTTTCTCACCACCGAACACGCTGGAAGCCATGCCACCAAGGATTGCGCCCACCGCAGTGCCAATGATCGGGACAACCGACCCGGCAGACGCGCCGAGCGCAGAGCCTGCGGCAGATGATGCCAGCGCAGACCCGCCCCATGCACCGAGCGCACCGCCCAGGCTTGACGTGATG
>RZYB01000483.1 GCA_009930495.1 Deltaproteobacteria bacterium | reverse complement strand
GTACAATCCCTTCGACGTGCTTTTGCTGTTTCAGGAACGCGAATTTCGGGCATGGTGGTTCGAGACCGGCACGCCCACGTTTCTGATCGACTGGCTCAAGGCGCGCCGGTTTCATTCCCCCCAGTTGGAAAAACTTTTCGCCACCGAGGACTTGCTCTCGGCCTTTGACGTCGATTTCATCCGGCCCGAGGCCATGCTCTGGCAGACGGGCTACCTGACCCTCAAGGAGCATCACAAGACTCCGGGCGGCCCGGTCTATTATCTTGGTCTGCCCAATCAGGAAGTACGCACGGCCCTGAACCGGGCCCTGCTCGGGGCCTGGCTGCCCCACCCGGCCGAGGCCATGGAGCGTGCCTTGGCCCTCTACGGCTGGCTGACCGAAAACGATCAGGCAAATTTGCGCGCCCATTTCGAGCGTCTTTTCGCGAGCATCCCCCTGGATTGGTACCGCAACAACCCCATTGCCCAGTACGAAGGCTATTTCGCCAGCGTCTTTTACAGCCATTTGGCGGCCCTGGGCCTGGATCTGGTCGGCGAGGACGTTTCCAATCAGGGCCGGTGCGATCTGAGCATCCGCCAGGGCCAGCGGGTCTATGTCCTGGAGTTCAAGGTCATCGACGGCGACACACCCACGGGCGAGGCCCTGGCCCAGCTCAAGGCGCGGGACTATGCCGCCAAATACCGCGCGCCCGGGGTGGAGATTGTCGAGATCGGCATCGAATTTTCCAAGGCCAAGCGGCAAATCGTGGGCTGGGAGGTGGCATGACGCGCAAAAAACTGCCCATCGGCATCCAGTCCTTCGCCAAGATCCGCGAAGACGACTATTACTACGTGGACAAAACACCGTTCGTGGCGCGCCTGGCCAACGGCGGCAGTTATTATTTCCTGTCCCGGCCCCGACGCTTCGGCAAATCCCTGTTCCTGGACACGCTGGGCGAGGCCTTTGCCGGCAATCGCGCCCTGTTCGAGGGCCTGTACCTGGAAAATCATTGGAACTGGGACACGGAGCATCCGGTCGTGCGCATCAGCTTTGCCG
>RZYB01000482.1 GCA_009930495.1 Deltaproteobacteria bacterium | reverse complement strand
CTGTTCGGCTTTTCCGCGCCCGGCCTGTTCGATCTGCGGCCCGCGCCCATTTCCGGGGTCTATTCCGGGGTCGAGATCCACGCCCAGACCCTGGGCAACATCCTGGCCGGGGATTTTCTACGCGACGCGCCCCTGGCCGCCAGTTTGGCCCTGACCGTGGCCGTGGCCCTGGGCGCGGCCCTGTGCTGTTCCCTGGGCGCGAGCACCCTTTCGGCCCTGGGCTCCGTGGTCGTTTTTTTACCCCTGCCCGTGGCCGCGAGCTGCGGGGCCTATCTGGCCGGGTACAACGCGCCCCTGCTCCTCCCGGAAGCGGCCACCGTCCTGGCCCTGGGCGCGTCCATCCTGCTGGGCTACGCCACCGAGGGCCGTCAGAAGCGGTTCATCAAGTCGGCCTTCAAGCAGTATCTGAGCCCGGTGGTCATCGAGGAATTGCTGCGTCATCCGGAGCGGATGCGCCTGGGCGGGGAGCGCCGCGTGCTGTCCATTTTTTTCTCGGACCTGCAGGGCTTCACCAGCCTGTCCGAAGGCCTGTCCCCGGAGGAACTGACCCAGCTCCTGAACGAGTACCTCACGGCCATGACCGACATCATCATGGATGAGGGCGGAACCGTGGACAAATACGAGGGCGACGCCATCATCGCCTTCTGGAACGCGCCCCTGGACCAGCCCGACCACGCCAGCCGGGCCCTGCGCGCGGCCCTGCGCTGCCAGGACAAGCTGGCCGAACTGCGTCCGGCCTTCCGCGCGCGCGTCGGCCATGACCTGTTCATGCGCATCGGCCTCAACACCGGCCCGGCCGTGGTCGGCAACATGGGCTCCCACGCGCGCTTCGACTACACCATGCTCGGTGACGCCGTGAACCTGGCCGCCCGCCTGGAAGGCATCAACAAACAGTTCGGGACCTACACCATGGTCTCCCAAGCCGTGCTGGACGCCACGGACGGCACGTTCGCGGCCCGCGAACTGGGCCGGGTGGTCGTGGTCGGCCGGACCGAGCCGGTAACGGTGTTCGAACCCATGTGGCCACGGGAGCGGGA
>RZYB01000481.1 GCA_009930495.1 Deltaproteobacteria bacterium | reverse complement strand
CGTTAGCGTTTATGCAAAGAAAAGACACAGCCTATGAATGGATTTGAATACATATTAACAAAACAAACGAGTTGGGCAGACAGAAACAATGTTAGATTGGTTGGTAGTGAAATTACCAAAGGTAGACTTGCATATACAGAAAGTTTGGATAAAAACTTATTTGAACCATTATTACCTGAAACAAGAACAGAGATTGAAAAGGGTGATGGAGGTGAATTAAAAGGAGATTCAACCCATTCTGCAAAAATGTGTGCTGTTCATTCATCTTCTGCAATTGGCGTAAACGTTTTACAATATTGGAAAAACAAAAATATTCCCGATTTAGCTTATGCACTTGGACTTTGCCGAAAAGATAATAAGTCGGCACAAGAGATTCATTTTGAGAAGAAATTCAAGATAAGCGATAAGTTTCAGTTTGACCCAAATATTGACTCGGTAATACTCAATGACAAAAAAGATAAAATTAAAGCTTTCGGGATAGAATGTAAATTTTCTGAAGCGTATTCTTCTCGCAGTCATCCTGGACTTAAAGAACGGTATCTGACAGAGATTACCGAACAATGGAAAGACATTCCAAACTTATTTGATTTCGCAAAAACAATTAGTCCAGAAGATAAATCCTTTAGTCATCTACATCCAGCACAATTGATAAAACATATTCTTGGATTAAAAAAGGAATATGGGAAAACTGGATTTAGATTGCTTTATTTATGGTATGACGTACTTGGGGAATATGGTTGTAAACACAGAGCTGAAATTGAAGAATTTGCACGAATTGCGAAACTGGACAATATAAAATTTCATTCAATAAGCTATCAGGAACTAATAATGAAACTGAAAAAAGATTTTTATATTGGCAACGAGAATTATGTAAATTATATGACTGATAGATATTTATAAAAAGCACAAAACGCTAACACTGTATATACAAAATAGGCGAGATTGTAGTAAATTCAGAGGTTGTAGCCCGCTTTAAAATTGTAACGGTTTGATAGGTTTGAACCCCGCAATCGCCCACTTTGCATATACTTGTCCGTTG
>RZYB01000480.1 GCA_009930495.1 Deltaproteobacteria bacterium | reverse complement strand
AATATACTAAGCCCCAGTCTCTGCGACACTTTCATTTTAAGATATGGGTATGTGTATGAAGAAACATTTATCAAAAATTCAAGTATTAGCATATAGGCGGAGGGTTTTAAGTGATGCCGAAGAGTTGGGTGTATCTATTACGGCACGAAGATATGGTATATATCGTAGTACTATCTACCGCTGGAGAGAAGAAATAATACCCCAGAAACCAGGCCCAAGAGGTATGGTGTATTGGCAGACAGATGAAGCGACGGAAGAACTAATATTACAGATTAGGTTAAGTACCAACTACGGCCCAAAACGAATCAAGGATGAATTAGGAGATTACGGTGTTGCTATTGGTGAAAAAGCTATTCGAGGAGTTATTGAAAGAGCCGATCTTGTGAAGAAGCAAAGAAGACCCAAGAAGAAGGTTACACGGTCCTTCTACGCCCCGTATCCTGGCTACAGACTACAAGTAGATACCAAAGCTGTACCTGTACTTGGTGGTGGAGATAAACGCACGAGTAGTCGTCAACAGTTTACTGCGATAGATATAGTTTCCAAGATTCGTTACCTGAGCGTTAAAGATGGGCTGAGCAACGGCAATTCCGTCGCCTTTGTTCGGGAGGCTATCGGCTTCTTTGAAGGCATAGGTATAAACATTGAGTGTGTACAGACAGATAACCATCCAACTTTTACTAACCTGTATGTTGGAGATAAGGCTAAACGCCTTAAGAACCAACGTTTGCATCCACTAACAGCTTACTTGAAGGGTCGAAGTATTGAACACAAGTTATCTCGACCGGGCACACCACAGCATAATGGCTTTGTTGAACGAAGCCATCGAACAGATGAAGAGGAGTTTTACGATGTTACCCCAACCGCAAGCCTAGATATAGAAGCACTACAAACAAAGATGAAGTGTTGGCAGGATGAATACAATGAGACAAGGAGACACTCTAGCTGCAATAACTTGCCACCAATGGAATACTTTAAAAGTTTTTGGCTAGAAAGATTAAGCTATGCAGATGTGTCGTGACAATTGGGGCTTAGTACA
>RZYB01000479.1 GCA_009930495.1 Deltaproteobacteria bacterium | reverse complement strand
AGGCGTCCCCGCCGAGCCGGGCCATTATTTGTTGGGCTGCTCTTTCGTGTCATTCGCGCATTTCGTAGTTGAAAGTTTTCGACTGTTTTCGGATGCCGGAATCAACCGGGCTTGCGGGCCGATTGGATCAGCCCCGCCCGGAATGGCTGGAAACCGTTGCTTGCAGGATGGATTGGGCTTGCTGGAGCGCCGCATCCGCATCTCGACGGTTGAAGGTCGTCCCCGGCGTCAGGTCCGGCAACCCATTGGGATAGCGGGCCGGGATGTAGAACCGGTCCAAGGCGGCCGCCTTGTCCAAAAAATCCTGCCAAGGAACCATCGCGGCTGGCCGTTCAGGCAAATCGGCCAATAACTTTTGGATGCCGTGGCCCCACGGATCCCGGTCCTGCATCCAATGCAGGGACTTGACGGCCTTCTCCGCGCTCTGCTGGGCCAAAAAGCAACAATGCGAGAACAGGCCAGCCTCGCGAAGGACTTCGGCCGCGCGAAAATCCTCCTGGGCGGTCGTCAACCACCGCTGGGCTTCATGCCACAATTTTTCGCTGCTCATAAATGGTCACTCCGTCGCGCAAGATGGATTGGATGAACTTCCGGTGCGACATGGCGGCCAGTTCTTCCGGCGTATAGATCAGCAAATCCACGGCACGCCCCTTCACCAAACGGCAAATATCGGCATACAACCCCTCGTAACGGTCGAGGAAACGCTTCTCCGTCGGTTGAACCACCAGCAAATCCACGTCGCTGCGCCGGGTCGCGGTTCCGCGGGAAAACGAGCCGAACAAGATGGCCTTGAGCACCCCGTTCGCCGAAAACAAACGGGCCATTTCGTCAACAGGCAAACTGGAATCAAGTTGCGCCATTTCATCCACTTGGCAGGCAGAATGGCACGGGCGAGGGCCTCCGTCAATTCACCAGTCGGAAACCGGAACCCATTCAACGGCCCGGACGGCACGGCGTGCCGTCCCTACCATCCACCCCCCGATCTATCCTGTTTTCCTGTCGTTTCCTGTTTTCCTGCTAAAATTTTCCGGCGGTTTTTT
>RZYB01000478.1 GCA_009930495.1 Deltaproteobacteria bacterium | reverse complement strand
GTACCGGGCGTCCACGGTAATGTCGTTGAGGTTGTTCAGGCCCGAGAAGATGCCGGCCTTGCTGAATTTGGAGACCCCGGTCAGAAAGGCGAAGCGGACATGGGCGTCATTGTCCTTGATAATGGAATAGAAATCCTTGAGCACCTCGCGGATGGCCAGAGCTTCCTCTTTGTCTTCAATGCGGTCTAGAATGGGCTTGTCGTATTCGTCAACCAAGATGACCACGCGCTGGCCCGTGGTCTGCGAGGCGACATGTATAAGTTCGCGGAAGCGGTTACGGATTTCTGTATCCGGAATCGGGATATCCCACAGCGTTTCGTATCCTGCTAATTGAAAGGCCAAACTTGACTGGACATCGCGCACCGAGCCCAATACTCCGCCCGCGAAACTAAAACGCAGCACCGGGTGGCGTACGCGCCAGTCCCAGCGCGTTTCCGCCTCGAGGCCGGTGAACAGGTCTCGATTACCTTCGAACAATTCCTTGAGCGTATCCAGGAAAAGGCTTTTGCCGAAACGCCGGGGACGGGACAGGAAATAGTGTGAGCCTTCCTCGACCAAACGGCAGGCGAAGCCGGTTTTGTCCACATAGTAGCAGTTGTCTTCGCGGATTGTGCGAAAGGTCTGAATCCCGATGGGAAGCTTTTTCTTGGTCATGGCGTGTCCTTGGATGCGGAGGAGATGCCGAGCGTGGGCAAAGGCTCACACGGACATCGCGTTGAAGTCAAGGACGTCCATCAGCGGCGCGGGAGAAACATCCTCCCGCGCCGCATTTTTGTGCAATCCGATCAGATAAAGACGACCTCGATACTTTCGACATCGGTCACGCCGATGAGGGTCAGAGTGCAGGGGCGGCCTACTGCGTTGGGGCCGAAATCGGCGCTGAGCTGATTGTTGGCCTCGTCCACGGTGACGGTGATGGGCCCGGTTCCGCCAGCCGCGATATCAATGACCACCCGGTCCTCCTCGGCGATGAAATCCTCGAAGGAAAGCGTGCAGTCGGTTGATGCGCCCAGGGCCAATTCAAGGTCGAAATGGAGCACGTCT
>RZYB01000477.1 GCA_009930495.1 Deltaproteobacteria bacterium | reverse complement strand
TCAACGTCCAGGAGCCACGCCACCGCCTCTTTTAGCCTGTCGTGAGCATCCAGCGCATCGCATACCCACCGCGATTCTTCCAGTGAGAGCGCCACGGCTATGTCCGCGTATTTACGGAGGGCAGCGTTAAGGCTGGCCTCGGCCCATTCGAGGCGTTCGAGTTTTACGATTATTTCCTGCACGAGGCGGTGCGTGACGGGCACGCCCTGTTTCAGCGTGTCGAGTATGTTTTTCGTTATCATTTCATTCACCGTACCACGCCCATGCTTCGAGGTAGTGTTTCACGTTCGGCATCTGGCCACACGGTTTATGCTCGTGGCAAATGAACCCACGATAATGGCATTCTGGGACCAGCATGTGATACAGGTCCGGGTCTATGTGGCGCATGTTGTCCCGTATCCCGCGCATGACTTGCTGGGTTTCAGGACTGGCCTTGTGACACAGGCGCTTCCTGGCCATATTGATGAGCGCCTGAGCATTGGCGACCATCATGTGGTTGGTGGGGGTCATGCGGTTGGCTATTTCGTCCGCGCCGCGATCCGTCCGCATGGTCTGGACGTAGTGCAGGACGCCGACATTGTGGCGGACGAAGTGGACACTCACGAAGTTCGGAATCTCCTGCAGCTCAATGCAAAAAATCTGCGTCCTGATCGGGCTGTGCTCCATGGCGTAGAGCTTATCCAGGGTGATTGAGCTGGCCGCGTGAGAGTGCATGGTGTACTGGCACGCCAGCCGGGCGAGGTCCGGCGTGGTGAGTTTTGAAACCTGTATCCGCATCATATTTCGACCTCGTTAATATCCCAGTTGTCGATTTCATCCCGGACCCATCGGACCCCGGTCCAGGCCACCCACACGACGGCCAGCAGCCATGCCCATCCGTCGGAAAAACAAAGGCCCGCGAAGAATCCGCAGGCCAGGGACGTTGTGATGATTGAGAGTAGGAGCTTCATTCTTCACCCCTGGCAGCCTTCAGCGTGGCCTTGATCCTGTCCACGATGCCCAGCGGAACGTCGTATTCGGACCAATAGTCAGACGATTCGTCTAG
>RZYB01000476.1 GCA_009930495.1 Deltaproteobacteria bacterium | reverse complement strand
TGCGAGGTGCCGATGACCAGGGCCACGCCCAGGGCGCCGACATAGCGGGCCGCAAGCAAGCGCCACAGGGACAGGGGCGCGGCCAGGACGATTTCGTCCAGATGGCTGTTGCGGTCGCGGACAATGGGCTGGGCGAAAATCCAGGCCCAGGCGAAGAACAGGAAAAAGGCGTCGCCCGAAGTCATCAGATACACCAGCCCCGGAGCATTGCGCGGGATGTCGATGGCGCCCATTTTTTGCAGATTGTCCGCGCTGGTCATGACAATGAGGATGTAGCCGGTCAGCACGACGTAGATGAGCGGCAGCACGCCGCCGCGCAGTCCGGCCCGGAATTCGTTCCAGGCCTCACGCAGGAAAAAATTCATCTACGCCTCCTCGTCGGTCACGCCGGCATCAGCCAGGGCCGCGTGGTAGACGTCTTCCAGGGTGGCCCGGCGCGGCGTGAACTCTGGTCCGGGGCAGTCCTCGGCCAGGACCACGGCCAGGGTGCCCTCGGGCGCGGCGGTCAGACGCATGGCCCTGGGCAGGTCTTCGCCACGCGGCACGACCCGCGACCAGAGACGGTCCTGGAGACGGGCGGTCAGCTCGCCGGGCGCGCCCTCGGCCACGATGCGGCCCTTGGCCATGATGGCCAGCCGGGCGCACAGGTTCTCCACGTCCTCGACAATATGTGTGGACAAGAGGACCACCGCAGCCTCGGCCACGTCGGCCAGAACCCGGTGAAAACGGTTGCGCTCGGCCGGATCGAGTCCGGCCGTGGGCTCGTCCACGATAAGCAGGCGCGGCGATCCGATCAGGGCCATGGCGATGCCGAAACGCCGCATCATGCCGCCGGAGTAGGTGGCCACGGCGCGGTGGGCCGCGTCGGATAGGTTGACCCGTGCGAGAAGCGCTTCCACTTCGGCTCGGCGCTCGGCGCTGTCGGTGCGCCCTTTGAGCCAGGCGAAGCGGTCGAGCAGATCCCGGCCGCTGATGCCGGGATAGGCCCCGATCTGCTGCGGCAGATAGCCCAGACGGCGGCGCAGATGGTCGGGATCGGCCAGGGTGTC
>RZYB01000475.1 GCA_009930495.1 Deltaproteobacteria bacterium | reverse complement strand
TCGGTGTCCTATTTTATTATTACCCACAATCATGGGGGCCAGCTGACGGTTTCGTCCCGCGAAGGCGCGGGCACCCGTTTTGTCGTGGCCCTGCCGCTGCGCCGCGAGGCGTGAGGCCGACCCGGAACCGCCTTAACGCGGATTCCGGGCCGGGTGAATGTCACTCCCGCATGCTTTGAATGAGTTGGCGCAGGTCTTCGGCCATGCGCGCCAGTTCGGACACTGCCTCGGCGGATTGGTTCATGGCGTCGGCGGTTTCGGTGGCCACCAGGCTGATTTCGTCCGTGGAGCGGGTGATCTGTTCGCTGGCCGTGGATTGTTCCTCGGCGGCCGTGGCGATGTTGCGGATCATGTCCGCCGTGTCGGCGGAGACCTCGACGATGCGCCGCAGCGCGTCGCCTGCCTTGCCCGTCAAATCCACGGTCTGCTGCACGCTTTGGGCGGCGTTCCCCATCAGCGTGATGTTCTGCCGCGTGCCCTGTTGGATGGCCGTGATGGCCTGTTCCACTTCCTTGGTGGCGGTCATGGTTTTTTCGGCCAGCTTGCGCACTTCGTCGGCGACCACGGCGAATCCGCGTCCGGCGTCCCCGGCCCGGGCCGCTTCGATGGCTGCGTTGAGGGCCAGGAGATTGGTCTGGTCCGCGATGTCCGAAATGATGCCGATGATGTTGCCGATGCCCGAGGCCTGCTCGCCAAGCTGTTGTACGGTCGTCGCCATTTCCTCGGACCGGGTGCGCACGGTCTCGATGGCCTGGACGGTTTCGCTGACCACGACCTGACCTGTTTCGGCGTGGGATTTGGCCTGGTCGGCGTTTTTCGCGGCTTCGCCGGAGTTGCGGGCCACTTCCAGGATGGAGGAGTTCATCTGTTCGCTGGCCGTGGCGGTTTCGGCCAGACGCAGTTTTTGGTTTTCCGTGCCCCGGCTGGATTCCTCGATCTGGGCCGCGAGTTCCTCTGTTGCCGTGGCCAAGCGGGTGGTGATGTCCGTGGCTCGCCGTGCCGCGTCGGCGATTTTATCCTTTTGCGCTTCGATCAGTCGGTGCTGGGCGCG
>RZYB01000474.1 GCA_009930495.1 Deltaproteobacteria bacterium | reverse complement strand
TCGTGGACGTTTCACCCAATTGCGACTGCCACGGCGAGAACGACGCGCCCATCCTGCCCAATCTGGGCATGTTCGCCTCCACCGATGCCCTGGCCCTGGATCAGGCCTGCGTGGACGCCTGCATGGCGGCCAAGCCGTTGCCGGGGAGCCAGCTTTTCGAGAATCTGTCCAAGCCCGATTTTCTTGATCACCACGATCACTTCAGAAATTCCACGCCCCAGTCCGAATGGCGTTCCTGCCTGGAACATGCCGAAAAGATCGGACTGGGCACGCGGGAATACGAGCTGATCGTGGTCTGATGCCCCGTGTGGCAGGAACCGGAGACGGGCGCGCGGTTCTATTCCGGGCGCCCTTTTTCCGGGCGCGTCATTGCACGCTGTTCCTGCCGACATCATGCTTCCGTCAACGCGAACCGATATTGCAGTTCCTCCATTTCCCGCGCACTCACGCCGCAGGCGGCGAAGTGCTTCCGCCATTCGGCCGTGACAGCGGTCATTTCCTTCCAGATTCGCACGGCATCCTGTTCGGACAGGCCAAAGGGGCGGACGTCGCTCAGCAGGTTGGACCGGGTCGCGGCCCGTCCTTCCGTGCCGCAGCGCAGGGACAGATCCCAGTGTCGGAAGCGGATCGCGGCCGGGACCAGGTCATAGGCCGGGGTCATGGCGATACGCGCGCGCGACACGAAAAAGGCGTGGTTGCGGGGATGGTCGTCCCGGTTGGAGCACAGGGCGTTGAAGACCATGCGCCGAAAAATTTCCGGCCCGGACCGCGCGTCTCCCAGCCGTCGGGCCTGTTCGGCCAGATGTTGATAGCTCCCCCAGTCGCCGTCTTCGTCCACGCCGGCCACGGTGAACCCGGACACGACGTGTCGGGCCTCGTCCCCGGCGCGGTCAAAGCGTTGCACCAGCAACACGGACTGGCCGTCCACCTCGATGAGCCGGGTGGGGGCGACGCTCACGCCGCAGCGCGCGGCCAGGGTCATGGTCGCGTGTTCCACCACCGGCTCGCGCCACGGGTCGCCGCGCTTGGAGAACTTGGCGATCCAGGATCGACCGTC
>RZYB01000473.1 GCA_009930495.1 Deltaproteobacteria bacterium | reverse complement strand
GTGAGCGCGTGTCGCTTGTAGATGTCCCACATGACGTGTATGGTGAGCGTAGCGTGTATCACACGTGACAAGAGGCCCCGATTCTGTCGGGGCCTTCGTCATTCCACGATCACCCCGCCCACCAGCACACGCACCTATGGGGACTCGGCTGCCGTAGGGCGGGGGTAGCACACGGGCCGAGGGGGTAGCCGATGACCACCCCCGCCAACGCTAACGGGGGCCGGCGTAGGCAGGTCCGGGCCAGGGTGCTGGCCGAGGAGGATGTCTGCCACGTCTGCGGACTACCCGTGGACAAGACGCTCACCTACTCGTGGGGCGAGCACGGACCACGCTGTCCCGGTGACGGGTGCCCCGGCTGCGTTCCACATCCGATGCGCGCCGAGGTGGATGAGGTGATCCCCCGCAGTCACGGTGGCTCCCCCATTGACCGCGACAACTGCCGACTCGCGCATAGAACGTGCAACCGTGAACGATCAGTCAAGCCACGAGTTGCGACTGAGCCCGCGTGGCCGGTGACCGACTCGTGGGGCTCACTGCTCGCCGGACTTCGCGGCTGAGGGGGGAGGGGGGGGTGGCGGGGACCCCGTACCCCACCCGCTAGGCCACTCCCTGCGGCGAGGGCCTGTCTGTCCGTAAGCGTTTTTTGTTTGGCAGGGGAGGTGTTCACACGTGGCACCACCGAAGTTGCGCGCCGTTTCCGCTGACGACATCCCACCCGCACCGGCTATCGAGTCGGTGACTGACGCCGCTGAACACGGCTCCCACTTGGACTTACTGAAGCAACTGAGGTTGGCCGTGGCGCGGAAGCTGGATGACCCGAAGACCTCCGGCGTGGCATTGGCTGCGCTGGCGAACCGTGCGCTCGAGATCGGCAGGGAGATCGAGGCGTTGGAGAAGTCGGAGGCTGACGAGGCGCGTGAGCGATCCGAAGCAACCCCGGACGAAGCCTGGGACGCCGCGACAATCTGAGCCGCCGCTGTCGGCTGTAGCCCGGCATGTTGTCCTCCCGGTCGGTATCACAACGACGGGCTGGCCGTCCGTGCGCGACAAGTGCCGCGAA
>RZYB01000472.1 GCA_009930495.1 Deltaproteobacteria bacterium | reverse complement strand
ATATTGTTTTCTCTTGCACCTATTGATTCCTGTCCGGCTAACACTAAATCCCATTGGGTTTGTGTAAGTGCTGTGGTCCTGTTATTGAGCCCATTAAGAACTGATTGATTCTTTGCCCCTTGCGGATTTGATGATAAAACATCAGTTATCATGCTGTTATCCAAGACATCTTCCTGTTCTACTGATGATAGGAGAACTGTTTCAGAAACATATTCCGCTGAAGCCATTAAGTCTTCATAGACTTCTTCTGATTGTTCAGGAGTTGAGTTCTCGACTTCTGCTTGCAATGTAACAGTACTACCATTATCAGTAAGTGTTTCCAATGTATTATCAATGTCGGCAATTTCACTTTCCAGGCCTAGAATTGCTGCCGTGGTTTCAGTAACTCCTCCACCTGTATTGTCATATCTTGTTTGACAGTCAGAATCTGTATAGGGCGTTGGTGAACCTACAATTGATACAGTCGTATATGTTACAGGATTTGGGTAATAGCGTTGATTTGATGACGCAGTGGAAGTGACGTAATATGTAAGACTTCTCGGTTCGTTATAAATATCATAATCATTTTGTGCTCCAGTTGAGAATAAATTGAATGCTGGTTCAAAATAGGACCCTTGGTTTTGACAGATTCCATGGTTACTGATAACACTAATGTCTTCGATATTATCATGAAAATCATTACAGGTTAAACAGATACCAACATTATCATCATAAATATCTCCCTGATTGCTGAAACCCCAGGTGAGATAACCAAATTCATTGTTATAGATTTCATTTTCATGTGGATCTTCATTAACAATTATACCATATTGACCTGCAGAATAATCTGTTGAAAGGAAAATGTTGTCCTCAATTACAAAATCAGAACCACCGTCAATATATAGTCCAACAGCTTTATCAGCTGGAGGGATATTAAAAGTATTATTAACAATTGTAGGTGTATTCATTACAGATGAATATATAGACCGATAAGTGTTTGTAAATCACTGTTGTCCGGTAAAAAAATTTAACCGGGTCAATCTTTTTGCAGACTAACCCGGTTGGTTACCTTTGAAGTTACGA
>RZYB01000471.1 GCA_009930495.1 Deltaproteobacteria bacterium | reverse complement strand
ACACCATCAGTTCCGGGATCTGCGACACCGCGTCCGAAGGAGTTGAGCCATGAAAGAAGTGATCGCGGTCATCCGCATGAACATGATGAACAAGACCAAGAAGGCGTTGCAGGACGCCGGTGTGGTCGCCTTCTTTGCCCATGAGGCCTACGGGCGCGGCAAGGGGTTGGTCGATCCCAAGCCTTTGGAGGGCGCCAGAAAGGGGATCGAGGAAGCGGTGGCCGTGCTCGGGGAAAAGGGGAAACTGTACCCCAAGCGCATGCTGACCGTCGTGGTCTCCGATGATTTGGTCCCGGAAGTGGTCAGGGTTCTGACCGCGACCAACAAGACCGGCCAGCCCGGTGACGGCAAGATCTTTGTGCTGCCCATGACCGACGCGGTCCGGGTCCGGACTGGTGAAAAGGGCGCGAAGTCCATTGAATAGAGCCTGTTTCCTCTCGGAATCAGGACACATGAAGGAGAATACCATGACCTCATCAGCGAAAAAGCTCGTCAACTGGACGCCCACGGACGTGAAGGCGGAAATGCTCGCCAAATATCCGCCCAAGGTCGCCCGGAAGCGCGCGTCCCAGATCCTCGTCAACGAGGCCCTCGGCAACGAGACGCCTGAAATATCGGCCAACGTGCGCACCATTCCCGGCATCATCACCATGCGCGGCTGCACCTACGCCGGGTGCAAAGGCGTCATCATGGGGCCCAGCCGGGATTTCGTGAACATCACCCACGGCCCCATCGGCTGCGGGTTTTATTCCTGGCTGACCCGCCGCAACCAGACCGACGCTTCGGCCGAGGGCGCGCACAACTACATGCCGTACTGCTTTTCCACGGACATGCAGGACCAGGACATTATCTTCGGCGGGGAGAAGAAGCTCGAAGCGGCCATCCAGGAAGCCTACGACCTCTTTCATCCCCGGGCCATCACGGTCTTCGCCACCTGTCCGGTGGGCCTCATCGGCGACGACATCCACGCCGTGTGCCGCAAGATGAAGGCCAAATTCGGCGACTGCAATGTCTTTGCCTTCAGCTGCGAGGGCTACAAGGGCGTCAGCCAGTCCGCCGGGCA
>RZYB01000470.1 GCA_009930495.1 Deltaproteobacteria bacterium | reverse complement strand
CCTGCACTGCATACAGGCTACTGATATATGAAAAGGCTTCTGACTCTGGCTTAGTTGAATCAACTGCACCAATGAACCTTTTGGCTTGCCCCTTTTTTGGCCTGTGCCTTGTACCTACCTTCAGTGTCAGATTGTCAGACTTCAGATAGTCATTATCAAGTTTGTATTTTCCTTCTAACTGGATTGCTTCTTTTGTTTGCATAGCTGTTTTCCCTTCTACTATGTAGTAGTTTGATATTCACTACAGTCAGAAAAGGATTGCTGTTTTCATATATTCATATGCATAAGCTATTGCGTGTATTTCAATTTACTGATATCATGAGTAATAGATTCAGTGATAAATGAAGCACTTGCAATTCAACCGCCTTACCAGCGGTTTTTTGCTTTTATAAGCCCCTATTTCTAACTGTTTTTTATGTTAGAAGTGCATGGTATGTTTGTTAGGCCGTATTTTGATTGTCGTCACAATACTGTTTTTTACCTTAAACAGCACAAGTAGATTCAGCGATAAATAAACTATGCACTTAAAGAGTATTTATCAGCTGTTTATACTATAGCTTTACAAGCGGTTTAAGTCAATAGCCACCAGCACTTTGGTGAGTAACTCTGATTGAATCCTATTGAATAATTCCTACTATATCTGACTATATAAACAGCTCCTGCACCCCTGTTCATTTATAGAGTGAGTTTCCTACAATTTCCTACATATTCCGATAGTATTATTTCCGACTATATCCGCATGTATTTGCATTGTAGTATCTGAACCAGCTCAGCCGGATTCCGTCCGGTTTATTATAGCCTTGTTCATCAGTGCTATTTTGTGATTTTATTTCTTATTGAACCCTTTTCCCTTTATAACTTTTTCTTTTATAACTTTTCCTTCTATAGGATTTACAGAGGTAGATTCAGCGGCATTTTCTCCATTTTTCTCCGTATATTTTCCATATATATCCATAGAATCATTATCACCACCGGCCAGCATATTATCAGCCCCATGATTCCGATTCATAAGCATGCCAGTCAGCTGCTGCTGCTGATTCACAATCTGCTGAATAGTTTGCTGC
>RZYB01000469.1 GCA_009930495.1 Deltaproteobacteria bacterium | reverse complement strand
TAAGGCTGACATAATCGCCGGTAATGGCCGCCCCCGCCTGGGGCGGGATGGCGGCAACAATCTTGGTTTTTTCAATCAGGTTCATGTGGCGTCCTCCTTTAGCGGGCGTCCAGGGTTACGAAGGGCGACAGGGTGTTGCTGCCATTCAGCGGGGTGATGGGGCTGTCATGCATGGGCTGGCCGTTGTTCCGGGCCTTGAAACGGAAGGCCATTTCGTCGGTCAGGAACTTGACGTGCATGGACTCGGCTTCCTCGACGCCACCCTTACGGATCAACAGATACTCGGAGAAGTCGCCAAGGATGATGTCCCACTTGTCGCCAACGGTCTTGCAGAACTCGATGGGCACAATCGGGCGACCCAGGAGTACGCCAAAGGGCGCATTCGCAAAGCTTCCACCGGGGACGAAGATCGGGGTGTCGCCAATCTTCATGAGCGGGAACTGGGGCAGACAATCCTGATTCACGAACCAAGCCGCGCCGCCGATGTTGCCCTTGAAACGAGCAAGCATCTTGACCACGTTCTCGGCGATGATGGTGTCATTCGCCTGTGCGCTTTCCTTTGCCACGGAAACAGGGAGGCCGGAATTGATGATGCCAAGGCACTGACCAGCGCCGTTGCCCTGGAAGATTTCCAGATCCAGCTTGAACGCGAGTTGTTCACGAAGGCAACGCTTCGAGTATTCGGCCATGGCCACCGCGTCGGCCAGCATGCGATTGGTGACGTAGATCAGACCATACATGTCTTCCACGCGCAGCTCGCGTTCCTTCAACTGAGCCTTGCCGGAACTGACCATGGTGTCAGCTTCGCCCTTGCGGTAAACCTGAATGCCGTTGCGCTTGCCGGTCGAGCGGTCGCGGTCATCGCCAGCCAAATAGCTGAACGAATCGGCATTCGCGCCAATGGGCTGCTGAGTGCAGCGGGAGGCCAGAACGCCGGTTTCAATGGCAGTGGTCATGATGTCAGCGGCCTTGTCGGTTTCGACCAGGTAGCCACCTTCGGAGTCGATGCCGGTGGTTCCGCCCGAGGCGGCGTTGACCACTTTCAGATGGCGCTCGGCAGCTGCG
>RZYB01000468.1 GCA_009930495.1 Deltaproteobacteria bacterium | reverse complement strand
GACATTCGGCGCCTGATCCTGGGCCGTCTGCACGCGGCCCTGGCGCCCCACGGCTTCCTGGTCGTCGACGAGGCCGAACGGGACTGGGTCACCCCATCCGAGGGCTTCGACCAGGTGACCGCGCCGGGCGCGCTCTTCCGAAAAATACCACGTCAAGGATAGGCAATGCGCATCAAAAATCTCAAAATCGCGACCCAGCTGGAACTCGCCCTGGGGTCCCTCCTTCTCCTTTTCGTTGTACTCTGCGTGCTGTCCTGGAACCACGGCAATTCCCTGTGGCGGCAGACAGCCACGTTGTACAACCATCCCATGACCGTGCAAATGGCCGTGGCCAAAATCAATGCCGCCGTCCTCGGCAGCCAAGGAGCCCTGCGGGACATGCTCCTGACCGGGGACACGCCCCAGTCGGTCCATGCCATCGAAGCGGACATGGACCTCGTCGACCAGCAGCTGACCCTTGTCGCCGACCGCTATCTCGGCCCTCGTTCCGACATCGCCCTGGTCCAGAACGCGTTCACCGACTGGAAAAAAAACCTGGACGAAGCCCTTCGCGCCCTGGCCCCCACGCCTCGGACCGATTCCAGCGCTCCCGCCCTGGTCCGGCGGGCCGACACCGCCACCCAGACGTTGTTGGATTGCATCGAACCCCTTTCCTCTTTTGCGGAATCCCAGGCCACGCAAATCTATACCCAGGCCGAAGCGGACCAACAGCGCATGTTTCCGCGCCTGTCCGCGTTTCTGATCCTGCTGGCCCTGGTCTGCGGCAGCATGTTGTTCCACCTCCTGGCGAGCCTGCGCACCCCGCTGCGCGAATTGACCCGCACGGCCGGACGTCTGCAGCGCGGGGATTTCAGCCAACGTGTCGCCATTGAATCCCGAAACGAATTCGGCATGCTCGGCGCGGCCTTCAACACCCTGGCCGGAACCGTGAGCGCGGAACTGAGCCTCAAGGAAGACCTGGTCCTGCTGGCGGAAGTCATGCTCCGCAAGGGCGATTTGCACGCGTTTTGTCGCAACGTCCTGAGCGCCCTGATCCACCATACCTCGTCCCACAACGGCGCCGTCT
>RZYB01000467.1 GCA_009930495.1 Deltaproteobacteria bacterium | reverse complement strand
AGGGTGTAGGGAAAATCCGCGGCAGTGAAGTACTTCTTGATTTCCGCGCGGAGCACCTCGCAGATGTCGCCCAGAATCGGATTGCCCGAGGCGTCATGCTGGTTGTCCACGCGGCACAGATCCTGTCCGGCACCCTCGGCCACGACAATGACCGCGTGCCGCCGCTGTTCCAGGCGGTCCTTGAGGCGGAGGAGCAGACCGTTTGGGCCGTGGAGTTCAAAGGGCGCTTCCGGAACCAGGACAAAGTTGACCTCTTTCAAGGCAAGGCTTGCCTGGGCTGCGATGAACCCAGATTCCCGGCCCATGAGCTTGACCATGCCGATGCCGCCGGGCGCGCCCAGGGCTTCGATGTGGGCGCAGCGGATGGCCTCGGTCGCCTTTTCCACGGCCGTGTCGAAGCCAAAGGACCGGGTCACGAAATTGATGTCGTTGTCGATGGTCTTGGGGATACCGACCACGGCGATCTTGAGTCCGCGCCGGGTCACTTCCTGGGTGACGCTGTTGGCCGCCTTCATGGTGCCGTCGCCGCCGATCATGAACAGAATGGAGATGTTCATGCGTTCCAGGGCGTCCACGATTTCCTCGGGGGACTGCGGCCCGCGCGAGGAGGACAGGATGGTTCCGCCGAATTCGTGGATGTTGCCGACGCTCTCCGGGGTCAGATCCCAGATTTCGTGCTTGTACTTGGGGATAAAACCCTGGAGGCCGTAGCGGATGCCGATGGTGCCGGCGACATTGTAGTTGTGATGCGCTTCCATGACGATGGCCCGGATGACATCATTGATGCCGGGACACAGGCCGCCGCAGGTGACGATGGCGCATTTGGTCTTGGGTGGGTCGAAATATATTTTCTGGCGCGGTCCGGCTTCCTCGAAGTCGCAGACAACGTTCTGGCCATGCGCTTCCTCGACAAGTTCATTGGACACGAAAAGGGACATCTTGGTGGCGTCGTCGATGTAGTGGCAGTAGGGCAGGGGGTTGTCGACCTTGCAGGGGCCGAGGGTGGAAATGGATGTATCAAATAACCGAGACGAGTCCATGAAGCCTCCTTGGATGGGATAGGGCGG
>RZYB01000466.1 GCA_009930495.1 Deltaproteobacteria bacterium | reverse complement strand
GGCGGCGATCTGGAACTGCTTTCCCAGAAGGCACTGTGGTGGTGGCGCAAGCAGCATGACGCAGGGGGACCCGCTTCCTGACGGCATGCGCTGCCGTCGGTTACGGTACAAAAGGCAAAAAAGGCCGGATCCTCCTGCAGGATCCGGCCTTTTTTTATTTCAACGCCAACGACCAACGATGGAGAGACCATGATCACCCTTTCCCAACAGGGAACCTGGCTTCCGGCGGACACCCAGACACCCATTTCCCTGTATCTGACTCTGGTGCGCGACAAACAGGGGTTTCTGCTGGAAAGCACCGAAGTAGACGGACGACTGGGACGCTACAGCCTGATCGGCTGGGATTTTCGGCTGGTTTTGTCCTGCGTGGGCGGCGCGCTTGACGTCAAAAGCTTCGACCCGCGACTGCACGATCTGAAACGCTTCGCCGGACGGGACTACCTTGCCGGTCTGCGCGCCTGCCTGAACGAGCTGACCATCACCGGGCCGGAAAACCTGGGCAAGCTGCCCGCCGTCACCCGCAGTGTGTGCGGCTACCTGGCCTACAACATGGGTGGCATCTTCGAGCCGGCCCTGGCCGACAAACTGCCCCCCGAAGAAGCCAAGTCCATTCTGGTTCTGCCGGGAAAAGTCATTTTGTTCGACCACCTGCACCACCGCTGCTGTTACCTGACGCTCGATTCCACCACCAACGTGAACGGCTGCCAGCGGCCGAGCACCCCGGCCCCGCCCTTGGTCGGAGCTATCTCCACCACACCCAGCCACGAGGAATTCCTGCGCAGAGTGGTCCGGGCCAAAGAGCTGATCACTGAAGGAGAAGCCATCCAGATCGTGCTCTCCACCCGCTTCAGCGCGCCCTTTTCCGGCTCACCGTTCGAGTTGTACCGGCGCCTTCGCCAGATCAACCCCTCACCCTACACCTTCTTCATGAGCTTTGGGGAGCTGACGATCATGGGCTCCTCGCCGGAACTGCTCATCCGCTGCGAGGATGGCCTCTTGCAACTGCGTCCCATCGCCGGCACCCGCGTGCGCGGCGCCACGGAGGCCGAGGACCAAGAACTGGCCGAAGAGCT
>RZYB01000465.1 GCA_009930495.1 Deltaproteobacteria bacterium | reverse complement strand
GAGTCCCGCGCGTCGGGCGATTTTTTCTCTTCCACGCGGGCAATGCGGCACCCCGAACGCGACCCCCAGATGCCCTGGAAATCCACGTCCGTGACCTCGCCCTTGAGGCCCGACGTGCGCAGATTGCGCTCCAAGGCCTGGAACTGCTGAATCTTGATCCGCTCGCCGATGATGACAAAGAGCAGGGCCTCGCCGATATTGAGCAGACTGTCCCCGATGCGCTCCATGTAGCGGATGATAAACAGCGAGGTGATGTGATCCTCCACGTTGCGGCCGATGCGCAGGTGGATCATGATCTTGTCGAAATTCTGCTTGTACATGGAGTCCAGCTCGTCCTCCATGCGACAGAT
The DNA here is from genome assembly GCA_009930495.1 of Deltaproteobacteria bacterium. Classification (NCBI taxonomy): domain Bacteria; kingdom Pseudomonadati; phylum Myxococcota; class Myxococcia; species Deltaproteobacteria bacterium. Next base: position 723 of record RZYB01000465.1, on the reverse strand, counting down.
GGCCAGGGCTCCGGACAGATTGGCCTTGCGCAGCACGGGCAGGATATCCTGGATCGTGTCGTGGATTTTGCAAAAGCTGTCCTTGTAATCGAAATTCTCCAGAAAGCGCGGCGTGGACAGATAGCCCATCTGCTTGGCGATGTTCACGCAGTAGTCGCCAATACGCTCCAGATTGATGGCCATGACATGCACGGCCCGCAGATACTTGATTTCGTCCGGACTGAGGTGGGTCTGGTTCAGTGTGGTGAAGCATTTATTCTCGATGACGTTCTTCAGATTGTCGATATAGTCGTCCTTGCTGAAGATTTTGTCATACGTCGCGGGCGTGGGCGCCAGGAGAAATTCAAAGGTGGCCTTGATCTGATTCTGGACTTCAAGAATCAGGAATCGGAAATTTTCCTCCAGGCCCTCGAAACGTTTGTGCATGGGGCGTTCCTAGGAGCTGATGGAGATGCTGCCGGCGGTCGGGGCATCCTCGGTTTTGTCCTTCCAGCTGACCTTGATGGCCAGTTTGTTCTCCTGCCCCTTCTTTTTCACCGCCACCTCGAATTTCATGAATCCGCTGGGGTGCATGCAGATTTCCGAGCCGTCGGAATTGACCACGATGCGGCTCTGCTCGAACCCTTCGCGCAGCGCCTGGAGATATTTCTGGATGGTCTGGCAGTCCTGCACGGATTCAAATTCGAATTTGTCGTCTTGCGCCATGATCGTTCCTTGTTGTTA
>RZYB01000464.1 GCA_009930495.1 Deltaproteobacteria bacterium | reverse complement strand
TGACGCTTCCTATTATTAGCCACGTCAAATATTTGTGCGGCGATGGTGCGCGTGTTTCCATTCGGAATGCGTTTATTTCTCGATAAAAAAAGGGGATACAGCCCGTTGGTATCAATTTTTTCGGGAAATTAAATTTAGTCACGTTGTATATCGTCGCGCGCGTTATCCGGTCCGGTTTCGTGACAAATCCAGGCCGGAAATAGGGACACAGCCATGAAATCCACGCTTTCCAGAAACAACGGTTGCATTCTTGGCCGCCATTCAGACACCGCCCAGACGGGTGGGGGTATTTTGGAACGTTTCCAGGTCGCCTTCCGCGACTTGTCCGCCGTCCCAGGCCCCGGCGGCGAGCATGACATGGACACCTGCTGGCTCGTCATGTGTCTGGACGGCGAGCTGCACTGCACGGTGACCGGAATCGAGCAGGGGGGAGAGTATTCTCTGTCCGCCGGCAACTGTCTGTTGCAGTACCATCCGTGTCATTGTCGGTGCCAAAAATGCGCCTGCCGACAGCGGGTCCGCATGCTGGAAATAGTCTGTCCGGCAACGGAGCTACACAAACTCATCAATGACACGCCGTTGGGGCACGACCTGGAGTCCGCGATCCGCCAGGGCAAACCCCTGCACATGCATCGCCCCATGTCTTTGGGGGTGCATCGGGCCCTGGCCGCGTTGCGCGAAACAGTGACCACGCACCAAACCGGGGCCACGCCTTTGATTCTGGCAAAATTTCTTGAAATGATTTGGCATTTTAGCCGTGATGACAATGCCGAGGCCATGGGACATGTTTCGGACGCCACCCGACGGGCCGTCCAGAAAGCGCGTGCCATCCTGGAGGACAACATGGCCGAGCCGCCGGACCTGGACCATCTGGCGTCGGAAGTCGGCATGAGCCTGTCCAAGCTCAAGCTGGTTTTCCCCCAGGTCTGTGGCATGCCGCCCTACGCCTATCTGCGCCAGATCCGCATGGAGCGGGCCATGATCCTGCTTCGGGAGCAGGGCATGTCCGTGACCGAGGCGGCCCTGGAAGTCGGCTACAGCAACCTGAGCCATTTCGCCAAGACCTTTGCCGCGCA
>RZYB01000463.1 GCA_009930495.1 Deltaproteobacteria bacterium | reverse complement strand
CTCACCCTGCACGGTCCGGGCATGGCGCACGGCCTCGACCACGTCGCCGGTGCCGGCCTCGCCCTTGGTCCGGATCATGGCCGCGCCCTCGCCGACGCGCCGCAAGGCCTCGCCCAAATTGCGGCAGCCGCAAACAAAGGGAACCTTGAACGCGAATTTATCGATGTGAAACTCCTCGTCGGCCGGGGTCAGAACCTCGCTCTCGTCGATGTAGTCAACACCCACGGCCTCAAGGATGCGCGCCTCCATGAAATGCCCGATGCGGCATTTGGCCATGACCGGAATGGACACGGCGGCCATGATCTCGCGGATCATACCCGGATCGGACATGCGGGCCACGCCGCCGGCCGCGCGGATATCGGCCGGCACGCGCTCCAAGGCCATGACCGCGCAAGCCCCGGCGGCCTCGGCAACGCGGGCCTGTTCCGGGTTGACCACGTCCATGATCACCCCGCCCTTGAACATGCGGGCCAGGCCTGTATTGAGAAGTGTTTGATTGTTTTGATTTTCCGAATGCTGATTCATGGCGTCCTCCGATGGTTTTCGTGCAGAGCCTATGAATCAGGTGCGGACCTGGATGACAATAGCGGTTTATCGCGGAGAAAACATGGAGGAAATCTCCATATTATGACGAGGCCAAGGACTGAAGATACGCGCGTAAATTGACCGAACGGTGGCCCAATCCCAATTTGCGGCGAATGTGATGACGGTGGGAATCGACCGTGGCCGTGCCCACGCCCAGGCGCTGGGCAATGTCCTTGGTGGACAGTCCCTCGCGGATACATTCCGCGACCCGGGTTTCCATGGGGGTCAGGCCCTGGCAGGCCGTGGACAGCCGGTGGCAGAAGGGCTCGGTCAGTTCCCGAAGCCCCAGACGGATTTCGGCCAGAGCCTCGCGGGCCTGATCCGAGGCGCACATCGCCTCAAGGCGTTCCAGACTCGGAAACAAACGGCTGCGGACATTGGCGAGGATGTTCTTCCCCAATTCGCCGCGGTCCTGTTCGCGTTGGTTCAGGATCACCTTCAGGGCCGCGTTCATCTCGGCCAAGCGCGCGGTCTGGGCCTCGAGTTCGGCCGTGCG
>RZYB01000462.1 GCA_009930495.1 Deltaproteobacteria bacterium | reverse complement strand
TTGGAGACCACGGCCACGAGATTGCCCCGGCCCGTGTACTTGTAGGACAGCTCCTTGTCCTTGGCGATGGCCAGGCAGGATTCGGCCACGCCAGGGCTGTAGGCCATGGCCAGATGTTTTTGGGTGGCGTAGGGTTTGATGGGCACGACTTCAACTTTGCCGGGCCGAACCTCGGAATGATAATCCAGGGCTTCCTGGGGAGTGAAAAGGGCCATGTTGTCCTCCAATGTGATGCCGCATGGGCGGCGTTGACAATTTCGGTGATCGGGCCAGGGGGAGTGGCCCCGCGTATCCTGCGTAGGGCAAAAAATTTTTCCCTCCACGGCGGACACTCGCACAGGACGTGCGTGCGCGTCTCGTTTTGCGCCTAACACGAATAAAAATACTAAACTTCACGCCAGCCCCCAAATCGGGTCAAGGGGCCGAGCCCCTTGCGGGGTGCGGGGCAGAGCCCCGCATTTTATTCCAACCCCGCCGCTTTCCGGTCCGGCTGGACGTAGAGTTCGCCGCCGACGGAGTCGTTGATGACCAGAAGCGGGAAATCGACCACGGTCAGCTCGCGGATGGCCTCGGGGCCGAGTTCCTCGAAGGCGACGACTGTGGCCGCTGTAATACATTTGGACAACAACGCGCCAGCCCCGCCCGTGGCGCCGAAATAGACCGCCGTGTGGTCTTTCAAGGCCTGACGCACGGCGTCATTTCTGCGGCCCTTGCCGATGGACGCCTTGCAGCCCAGGGCGTGCAGGCGCGGAGCGTAGGTGTCCATGCGGTAGCTGGTGGTCGGCCCGGCCGCGCCGATGGGCCGGCCTGGAGGGGCCGGGCTGGGGCCGACATAATAAATGGCCGATCCCTGGAGTTCAAACGGCAGCGGCTCGCCCTTGTCCAAGAGATCCATGAGCCGCTTGTGGGCGGCGTCGCGGGCCGTATAGATGGTGCCGGTCAGCCGGACCACGTCGCCGGCGCGCAGTTTGCCGACAGCTTCATCCGTGAGCGGAGTGGTCAGTTCATATTCGGCCATTAGAGTTCCACCTCCTGATGCCGGGCGCTGTGACACTGGATGTTCACGGCCAGGGGAAGGCTCGCGAT
>RZYB01000461.1 GCA_009930495.1 Deltaproteobacteria bacterium | reverse complement strand
CATCCGACAGGGAGATGCTGACGCGGCTTCATTTGTTTTCGAAGAAAAAATAATAAACACCGCGGAGCGTATCGAGCATCAGCTCTCCGTCCTTTCACGGCAGGCGGATTCGGCGGAAACGTTGTATGACGGCATGTCACGCCTCATCATGGTTGAAGGGTTGAGCCTGAACCAGGGCATGCGCGCAACCATCAATAGCTTGGTCGAGCTGAATGCGAACATGACCGACAAGGACGCTACCGCATCAATCAGCAAGGCTCTTCTCATCGGGAATATGTCCGTCGCGGGGGTTTTGGGTGGATTTTTTTCTCGTTGCTGATTGGCGCGTATCTGACAAAAAATATCACGCGGCCGCTTGTTGAAGTCATCGGGTACGCCAAAGCAATCGCGTCTGGAGATTTTTCAGCCAGATTGGAGATGAACCGGACAGACGAGGCCGGAGACTTGGCGAACGCGCTTCGGACAATGGTTTCGACGTTGCAGGCCTACATTCAGGAAGCCGAGATGCGCAACGAGGAGGCCAAGGCCGAGGCAACCAAGGCACGCCAAGCCTTGGAACAGGCCAAGCTCGCGCAGGAAGAGGCCGAACGGGCGCAGCATCAGGGGCGGGTCCAGGCGGCATGCATTCTTCAGGAGATTGTCGACGAAATTTCGCGGAGCACGGAAAGCTTTTCCGCGGAGATCGAACACATCGCCAAGGGCGCTGATTTTCAGAATACTCGAAGCGCCGAGGCTGTCGAGGCGGTGCATCATGTGGACCAGATGATCAAAGCCGTGGCGGCCAGTGCGCAGAACGCCGCCGGCCAAAGCCAGACAGCCGGAGAAGAAGCCAAGAAGGGCGCGGATCAGGTTGGCGAGGCCGTCAATTCCATTACCCAGGTCAAGGCCGATATCCTCGCGCTGAAAACATCCATGAACCATCTCGCGGACCGGACAGGCGACATCAACAGTGTCCTGTCCATGATTTCGGATATCGCCGACCAAACCAATCTTCTGGCCCTGAACGCCGCCATTGAGGCTGCGCGTGCCGGGGATGCGGGCCGGGGGTTTGCTGTCGTGGCGGACGAGGTCAGGAAATTGGCGGAAAAG
>RZYB01000460.1 GCA_009930495.1 Deltaproteobacteria bacterium | reverse complement strand
CCGGACGAAATCACCCTGCTGCCGCTGCCGGTTTTCAAGCTGGTCGGCGATTTGTCCGTGGACACGGGCGTGTGGTTCCGGGACATGTACCAAAAAACCGAATCCTGGATTCACACCCGAAAGGAATTCGATCCGTCCCAGGAAGAGGAACGCATGGACAACAAGGTTGCCGAGCAGATCTATGAATTGGAACGTTGCGTGGAATGCGGCTGCTGTATCGCGGCCTGCGGCACGGCCCGCATGCGTGACGATTTCCTGGGCGCGGCGTCGTTGAACCGCATCGCCCGTTTCGTGGTCGATCCGCGCGACCAGCGCACGGACCGGGACTATTTCGAGATCATCGGCAACGATTACGGTATTTTCGGCTGCATGGGCCTTTTGGCCTGCGAGGACGTCTGTCCCAAACACCTGCCCTTGCAGAACCAGCTTGGCTTTTTGCGCCGCAAAATGGGCATCACGGCCATCAAACAGCTCTTCCGGAAATAAGCCATGCGCACCATCACGGCACAAGCCGTTATTGACAGCGTGGCCCGCATGTGCGTCGAGTCCAACCGGATTTTGCCCCAGGACGTGCGCGACCGTCTGGCGGCCTGCGCCGCCACTGAGGACAGTCCGGCAGCCCGGGAGATTTTCCGGCAACTGACCGAAAACTATGAACTGGCCGAGGCCACGGGCCTGCCCCTGTGTCAGGATACGGGGCTGGCCGTGTTCTTTGTCGAGGTCGGCCAGGATCTGCGCGTTGACGGCATGACACTGCGTGAAGCTATCAACGAGGGCGTGCGCAAGGGCTACGACGAGGGTTTTTTGCGCAAGTCCGCCTGCGATCCCTTCACCCGCGCCAACACCAAGGACAACACCCCGGCCATCATTCATTTTGATCTGGTCGAGGGCGACGGTCTCAAGATCGCCTTCATGGCCAAGGGCGGTGGCAGCGAGAACATGTCCCGCGTGACCATGCTCGCTCCGGCCCAGGGCTGGGACGGCATCAAGAACTTCGTCGTGAACCGCGTGGCCGAGGCCGGGCCCAACCCGTGTCCGCCGGTCATCGTCGGCGTGGGCATCGGCGGCACCTTCGAGCTGGCCCCGATTCTGGCCAAAC
>RZYB01000459.1 GCA_009930495.1 Deltaproteobacteria bacterium | reverse complement strand
CGATCCCGCCGCGGTTGAGATGTTCTTCCTGCCCGAGTTCACCGCCTACGCCCTCCACGTCTGCGGCTCATGCCCCGTCGCGGAGGAGTGCGGCACGGAAGCCCTTGAACGGGAGCGCGGACTGGCGAGCTGGGAGCGCTTCGGCATCTTCGGCGGACTGCGACCGCGCCAGCGATGGCACCTCGACCAAGCCGCTCACGAGGACGACGACACGGGAGGCGCAGCATGACCCGCAACCGCGCATCAGCCAAGAAGGCCGGCACCGCGTTCGAGACGCTTGTTGTCGGATACCTCCGAAACGTCCTCCATGACGAGCGCATCGAGCGGCGTGCCAAGAGCGGGGCGAAGGATCGCGGCGACGTGTCCGGGCTGATCCACATGGGCGGGCGCATCGTCGTGGAGTGCAAGAACACCACCCGCACCAACCTCGCCGGCTGGGCCACGGAAGCAGAAGTGGAGCGTGGGAACGACGACGCAGTGGCGGGCATCGTCGTCCACAAGCGGCACGGGAAGGGTCAGGCACGGGATCAGTGGGTGACGATGACGCTCGCTGACCTTGTGAGCATCCTGACCGGAGCGCGGGAAGGAGTGCCGTTCTAGTGGACACCGCACAACATCGCACCGTGAACTTGTCAGGCCCAAGGGGTAGACTTGGAGTGTCGCCACAAAGCGACGGCCCCCGGCTGGTAACCGAGGGCCTGACTCCATCCGACTCGACCGGAAAGGAGCTACCCCCATGGTAGCGAACTATCACCACCTGCGGACCATCTTCCGCCTCGCCAAGCTCATCGATGAGCGCATCACGCAGGATGACACTCTATTGTCCCTGCTCGAAAGCGCATACAGCACCGGCAACGTGGACACACTCTCGACCGCCGCACTCGCCATCCTCCACGAAGCAGAGGCGTGCTGATGCCACGCGACCACGCCCGCATCAACCTCGCCATCTGGAATGACCCCGACTGGCGCCGGTTGCCACCCCTCGCACAACACCTCTACCTAACACTGTGGACACACCCGGACCTGTCCTATGCCGGAGTGGTGGACTGGCGGCCGGGACGGATCGCGGCACTCGCCGGAGGTTGGACCGCTGACGACGTG
>RZYB01000458.1 GCA_009930495.1 Deltaproteobacteria bacterium | reverse complement strand
GCGCAGCCCGTCCACGAACTGGCGCATGGGCGGCAGTCCGGCCAGGCTGCCGGCGCAGATGTAAACGGTCAGGACAGCAGCCGCGACCACGGGCCAACGGAAGGAACTCTCCCCCTTGCGGCCGAAATAGGCCCGGACAGGATTCCAATTTAGCCAGGCATGGACGAGGCTGGCCAGGACAAAGAGCAGGCCGCTCATGATATGTACAAGGTTCCATTGGCAGCGGCCAAGGCCGAGCATGCGCCACGGGGAGAAATGGCCGACATGGGTCGGGGGCGCGATGAAGAGCACGATGCTGCTGACCAGAAGCACGAGGCCGGAAAAAAGCAGGACAAGGGATGTGGTTGGGCGGAGTTTTTTCATGGGCGTGATCCGTTGGATTTGGGTTGGCAGGCTGTTGAAAAACGGCAGCCGGCGCGGTTGTAAGGTTTCAACTGTCGCGGAGCGTCAGAAATTCCAGGTCAGGGTGGCGCCAATGGCGCGCGGCTCGCCGTCCAGGCAGATGGTCGTGTCCTCGAACGGGGTCACAAAGGTGCAATACTCTTCGTCAAAAATGTTCTTGCCCCAGAGGTAGAAGCCCCAGTTGTCCCATTCGTAGCCCAGGCGCAGGTTGACGGTGCGGTAGGCTTTCTGGGTGGTCAGGTTTTCCTCGTCGCCGTGGAAGCGCCCGGAACCGGTCAGATCGGCGCGAGCGAAGAATCCGTTCTCGGCCCGGTACTGCGCGCCCAGGCTGTAGGTGTAGCGGGGAGCGTTGGGCAGAAAGTTGTCCTTGTAGTCCTTTTCGATCAGGGCGGTCTGGGTTTCGTTCCACTGGGTGGCCGTGAAATCGTCGAAGCGCGATTCGTTGTATCCGGCGCTGCCGAAGAAATCCCAGCCCGCGAATGGCCGGGCCTGGAGCTGCACTTCCACGCCTTGGGAATGAGCCTTGGCCGCGTTGGTGATGGCCTTGGACAGGGTGTTTCGGTCGTATTCCATGACCTGCTTGTCCGAGATGTCGATGTAGAAAAGGGCCGCGTTGGCCAGCAGGCGACCGCCGAACCACTGGGTTTTCAGGCCCAACTCGTAATTCCAGGAATATTCGGGATCAAAGGTCAGGGTGTCC
>RZYB01000457.1 GCA_009930495.1 Deltaproteobacteria bacterium | reverse complement strand
CCGAATATCACGGTCTGGAATCATGTCACGGGCGAAACGGGCACATGGTGCGCGGTGGCGCGGGAGGCCATGACCGACACCCAGCGAGCCGCGCTCCATGCGCGGATCGAGCAGGACCGGAAGGCCCGGGAAGCAGACCGTGCCCACCGTCAGGCCCAGGCCGCGACCAAGGCCCGCGCCATCTACGACGCGGCCAGCCTGGACCCGTCCGGCCATCCCTACGCGACCAAAAAGCGCCTTCGATTTCCCGATCTGGTCCGACGCGGCCAATGGCCCCAACGGAAATGGGCGGATGCCCTCCTGATCCCCATATATGATGAGGGCGGCCAGATCCGGACCCTTCAGGCCGTCAATGGCGACGGGACCAAGGATCTACTGGCTGGCGGGCAAAAGCGGGGCTGTTTTTTTCCCGTGGGTAAAATCCGAGGCGCGGCCCGCGTGCTGATCGGCGAGGGGCTGGCGACCGTGGCGGCCGGATGCCTGGCCGTGGACTGCCCCGGCGCCATGGCCATTGACGCGGGGAATCTGGCCCCGGTGGCGGAGATTGTCCGCCGCCTTGCCGCCCCAGGGGCGGACATAATTCTCCTGGCGGATGATGACCGGAGCCAGGAGGCGGCCGCGTGAACACGGGCATACATCACGCCACCGAGGCGGCCCGCATCATCGGCGGCCGCGTTGCCCTGCCCAATCTGGGCAGGAAAGCGGATATGTGGGACGTGTGGGCGATGCACGGGCCGGAAATCACGCGGGAACGCATCCTGGCCGCCACGGCTCCGGAGCCAGTGACCAGCACCACGGCAGACGCCCCCGCCCCGGCACCCACCCCCCCGGAAACGAAACTGCCAGATGGATATTGGCAGTCCGAGCGGGGTCTATTTTTCCAGCCACAGAACCAAGACAAGGAAGGAAACCCACTCCCGCCGATCCGGCTAGGACCGCGCCTCGACATTCTCGCCCGAAGCCGAGATGGCCAGAGCGGCGAATGGGGCCTGCTGGTGGCATGGGTCGATCCGGACGGCGCGGCACACACGTGGTCCATACCCTATTCCCTGCTGGCGGACGCCCGGCAGATATGGGCCACCCTGTCCGCCGGTGGGTATATCCCCGC
>RZYB01000456.1 GCA_009930495.1 Deltaproteobacteria bacterium | reverse complement strand
CTGGCTCTCGCCGCCTGGAACAGGCCATTGTAGCCTTCGAGCCTCGCATTGGTGTGCAAGGAATGCCAACGATGAAGTATTCGCGGCAAGTGCCTCTCGAAGCTTGCCAGTGCGCTCCTCACAGGCTCCAGGAGCGGGCAGTCGGCAGCATACTCCGCCGCATGCTTGAGAAAATGGGTGATGCGCCACTTGGCGGCCTGCTTTGATTCGGCCCGCCGCACCCAGCGAAGAAGTTCTTTGACACGGTAGGCCTTGGCGGTAGCGAAACCCTGCTCGACGAGCTCCAGGAGAGCATTCTCTTGATGCTGCGTGCGTTCTTTTTCAGCGCCCTTGAGCACGGCCCAACGGGTGTGGTCCGGCAGCTTTGTCTGCCTGGCTTCTAGCTTTCTGACTTCATCGACGGCCTTGGTGAAGAGCTGGACCACATGGAACCAGTCGACTGTCACCGAAGCGGACTTGAACTCCTGTTCGACTGCGGAAAGGAACGCCGGCGACATGTCGCAGACAACTTCGACGATGTTCTCGGGACGACCCTCATGGGCTTCGATGAACGCGCAGAATTTCGTCAGGCAATCCTTGCCCTTGCCGGGAGTCGCAAAGAGCACGGGCTTGTCGGAGCGGTCCAGGTCGATGAAGACGGTAATATAGTTGTGGCCTCGTTTGGAGGCGGTCTCGTCCAGGCCGATTGCCTTAAGGCTCTTCAGGTTCAGCGCGGCGATGGCTTTGGACACATAATGGCGGACGATCCGCCACAAGCGCTTGTCCGTGACCTCAACGTGTCGGGCTACGGCGCTGACCGGCATCTCGCGGACGAGGCTCATGACCACCTGCTCGAAAAGCAGAGTGAAGCGGCTGCCTTCCCTGGCCCATGGTGCTTCCACGCGACGGATTCCGTGTTCCGGGCAGTTGATCCTCGGGAGCCGGGCCGTAAGGTAGCAATGATGCTGGAAGAAGTTGAGATGCCGCCACGTGTACTCCTTGAAGTCATGCGCCTTGCACGCGGTGCCGCACTCAGGGCACGGATACAGCGCTCCACGGTCGGCACCGATCTCCAGATGGAGCTTGGTTGGCGTATGTTCTGTATCAAGGCGTTGACTCATAACTTTCCA
>RZYB01000455.1 GCA_009930495.1 Deltaproteobacteria bacterium | reverse complement strand
TTTGACGGCATCCTTGGGCGTGCACAGGATGTAGGCGCAACGCGCCCGCTCGGCCCGGTTGGTGATGGTCTGCCAGTCCGTCAGGGAAAAAGGGTGATGGTCCGAAAAAATAAGATGGTGCACCGGCATCTCGCCCAGATCGCGCTTGAAGGTCTGAGGGGCCTTGCGCGGGTTGGCGATGCCCGTGACCAAGAGATAGCGTTCGCCCTGGAGGCTGTCGCGGATTTCGCCGCTGACGCTGTTGGCGATGTGCCGGGCCACGACCTGGAAAAAGAAAATGGGCTTGCCCAGGCCGGTCAATTTGATGCGGGCCAGGGTTTCCAGACAGTCGTCCTCGCCGAACATGCGATTGACCAGAAAGGCATCGGCGCGCTTCAGGGCCGTGGCGTCCTCGCGCCAGGTTCCGGCCGGAATGACCTTGTTCCAGCCCACGTCCAGATCCCGCGGGCAGAGCAGGCACAGGTTCACGTCGCGCCGCACGCGCAGATGCTGGAAGCCGTCGTCCAGAATGTACAGCCCCGGCGCGTCGCCGGTGCAGGCCCGACCGCCGCGCACCCGGTTGGGATCGACCATGATCCGGGCCCTGGGATGGGCGCGCTTGAGCATCAGCGGTTCGTCGCCGGCCTCGCGGGCCGGGCTGGACAGCTCCACCTCATAGGGCGCGCGTGGCGGATGGCCGCCATAGCCACGGGTCAGCACGGCCGGGGTCAGGCCCTGGTCGATGGCCCAGCGCAGCAACCAGGACACGACGGGCGTTTTGCCCGTGCCGCCCCAGGAGATATTGCCCACGGCGACACAGGGCGCGGGCGGTCGCCAGGACGCCAACCGGCCGGACGCGAACAGCCCGGCCCGAAAACGCATGAGCCGGGCATAGCCGGTGGCCAGGGGATCGAGAACGGGCGCGAAGCGGTTTTGCAGTTCCGAAATGCGGTCTGGAGTCATGGACAGCCTTGGGATAAAAAAGGGCGGCCTGGGCCGCCCGGTATTATTCGCGGGAAGAGCCGAAAAAGCGCAGCAGGAACAGGAACAGGTTGATGAAGTCCAGATACAGGGTCAGCGCGCCCAGGATGGTGCCGCGCCGAATGGCCAGGGCGTCGTCCATGGGCGCGGC
>RZYB01000454.1 GCA_009930495.1 Deltaproteobacteria bacterium | reverse complement strand
CTGCGGCTCTCCGGCCCGGCCATACCACGCGTCGTTCACGGCAAACGCCCGGGTGACATACTCTTCATCCAAGAGGTTGCGGCCGTACAGGTAGACTTCGTACCCTTCGCCCTCATAGCCGACCTTGGCGCTCAGCACGCCATAGTCGTCCTGCTCCCGGGTGTTGGCCGGGTCAAAGGCGATGGCCCCGAAGCGGGCGTAGTGCATGTTGGTGAACAGGCCGGTACCTGGCAGTCGGTAGGTCAGCCCCAGGTTCAGGGTGTATTCGGGTGAGTCGATGAAGCGATTGTCGTCGTAGACGTTCTCGCCGCTGGTGTATTCTTCATAGCGTGCGTCGGTGTAAGCGCCACCCATAAGAAGTTCCAGGCCCTGCAGCGGTCGGGCGAGCACCTCCAGCTCGACGCCCTGGCTGGTGGCCTCGCCGGCGTTTTCAATGTAGGTCGAGGTGCCGCCGGCCGTGGGCACTTCCACCTGCACGTCGGTCCAATCGATGTGGAACAGGGCGAGGTTGGCCTGGAGTCGGTTGTCGAACCAGTTGGTTTTGACCCCGATTTCGTAGTTCCACGTGAATTCGGGCTCATAGGGGCGGCCCAGATTGTCGATGGTGTTGAATCCGCCGCTTTTGAATCCGCGTGAAACGCTGGCGTAGGGCATGATTCCCTCCGTCAGGGCGTAGCTCAGGGCCGCCTTGGGCAGCCACGCTTCAAAGGTGTCGTCCTGTGAGCCGCTTTGATCGGCATAGCCCATCATGCCCAGCACCGGACCGCCCGGAGTCTGGCGGTAGTTGAAATCCTTTTGCTCCAGGTCGTAGCGCAGACCAAGGGTCAGCTTGAGACGCTCGAAAAAGAGGTAGGAGGCCTCGCCGAACAGGGCGAAGCCGTTGGTCGTGGTGGTGTTTTTCAGTCCCAGAGTCTCGCCGGGCATACCCATGCCCATATTCATGAAATTCATCCAGGTATCGGCCTGGCCGTCACGTTCCTCGTGCAGCAGAAACGCGCCGCCGATCCATTGCAGGGGGCTGTCGTCGGTGGAATGCAGACGCAGTTCCTGGGAAACGCCGCGCGTTTCGGACCCGATGCTCATGGCCATCAGGTCGATGGGCGTGAAATCGATGTCGTTGGC
>RZYB01000453.1 GCA_009930495.1 Deltaproteobacteria bacterium | reverse complement strand
TCGCGCGGGTTCAGGGCGCGTTCGAGCAGGGTGCCGAAGATGGCGGGCTCCACCTCGCGCCAGTCGGCCTTGGCGGCCTTGAGCAGCACGGCGATCTGGTCGTGGTCCAGGTTCAGGGCGTGGGGATCGGCGAAAATGCCGCCGTTGAAGCGCAATAGTTTATTGCGCACGGCCACGGACCAGCCGCCGACATTCATGGCCCGCCACAATTCTTCGGCCATGGGCGCGAAGCCGTCGGGTCGGTCCTGACTGTCCTCCAGGATGTGCTGAAAACAGCCGTCGGGCAAAAGGCCGACATCCTCGGCGAACATGGTGAACAGGCAGCGCATCAGAAAGGCGGCCACGTCCTCGGGCGCGTGGTCGATTTCCAAGGACTTGGCCAGCTCGGCCAGATGGGCCGCGATGTCGCGCGTGACCTTGGCCGAACGCCGGGCCGGATCAAGGGAGAGCGGATCGGTCCAGATGGCGGTGAGCATGGCGGCGACTTCGGGCCGGGCCAGATCGGCCAGGAAAAAGCGGTTGGCTCCGGGCGCGGGAAAGGGCGCGTACAAGCCGCCGGTGCAGGAAAATTCGGCGTAGAGGTCAAAGGCGAAGGCGACATCGAGCACGATGATAAACGGCGGGCGGCCCTCGCTGGCCGGGAGGCGGCGGACATAGCCCTCGGCCTGATGAAAGGCGCGGTCCATGAGCCGGTCCCAGGCCGAGGTGCCACGCCGGGTTCCGGCCTTGGCCGGGGTGGCGACGATTTGTTCCAGGGACGTGCGGTCGCGGATCTCCATGCCCTGCTTGGATTCGAGCACGAAGCAGCCGCGTTTGTAGAGGTCGATGCGCAGGTCATGGACCGTGCCGCCGTCGTCCTTGTACGGCACCTGGTGTTCGAATTCGTAGGCGGGCGCGTCTGCGGCCGCCGTGGGCATGGGCGGCAGATCCAGGGCAAGGATGAGTTCGGTCAGAAAACGCTGGCTGTTGGCGCGCTCGGAACCGTGGGAACCGCTCCAGCGGGCAATGAAGTCGTCGAGTTGGGGCATGGCGATCCGTCCAGAGGTTGTGATTGCCGCGAAACGTGCCCCAAGACGCGGGCGGAGGCAAGGTAAAGGTGCGTTGTGTAAGGGAAAGCAGGAAA
>RZYB01000452.1 GCA_009930495.1 Deltaproteobacteria bacterium | reverse complement strand
GAGAGGTCGGCCCCCATGCCCTGGGTGAAGGCCGCGATGCGGCCGAATTCGGTCTCCATGCCCGTGGCCAGAACCACGCCCGTGCCTGTCCCGGAAACCACGTTGGTCCCGGCGAAGACCAGGTTCGGGATTTCGATGCGGGGGCGGCCATCTCGCGGCGTCGCGGCGTGGGTTTTGCGGACGTGCAGGGATTCCCCGGTCAGGGTCGACTGGTCCACGCGCAGTTCGGCCGAGTCCACCAGCCGCGCGTCGGCGCAGATACGATCCCCCTCGGCCAGAATCAGGATATCGCCGGGGACCAGGACATGGGCCTCGATCTGGCGAATGGCTCCGTCGCGGCGCACGATGGCCTGGCTCGGCAGCATCCGGCGCATGGCTTCCGTGGCCTTCTCGGCCTTGAATTCCTGCCAGAAACTGAACGCGCCGTTGATCAGGTTGACCGTCCAGATGGAGATCGCCAGCTGGGGCATGCGGGCGATGAAGGCCACGCCGCCGGCGATCCAGAGCAGGATGGCCATGAGGTGGACGAAATTGGCCAGGAATTTGATGACCAGCGGCGTGCGCCCTTGTTCGCGGATCGTGTTCGGGCCGTGCCGGGCCATACGCTCCCACGCCTCGGACTCGGTCAGACCTTCGGGGCGGCTCGCGGCGGCGCGAAAAAGCTGTTCGGGTGAAAGCGTTTCCCGGCCCGGCGGTGGCGGTTGGTTTGACGGGAGGGGAGAGGGCGCGGTCATGACGTGGGCATGGGTTTTTGGGGTCAGCGCGCGGAGATCAGTTTCTTGCGTTCCAGGGCGGCCAAAAACGGACCCTGCTCCACGCCAGCCCAGTGGATGCCCGGATCATTGGCAAAATAGATGCGCCCTGGCTGAAATTGCCGCCAGACCCTCGCTCCTTCGGGGCTGAGCATGAGCGGCGCGCCGCCCGGGATGCAGAGCACCGTGCCCAGTGTTTCCTCGCGGCTGTGGTGCGGGTTGATGGAAAAGGCACGTGGCGGATTGGCCGGGGCCTGTTCCCGTTCCCGCAGAAAGGGGATGGTCTGGGGCAGGTTTCGCGGCTGGGCATAGGGGTCCAGACCGGCCAGATCGCCCTCGGCGTTTTTGGCCTCCACGCGACAGCCGCCACCGCAGAGCATTTGGGC
>RZYB01000451.1 GCA_009930495.1 Deltaproteobacteria bacterium | reverse complement strand
AAAAGGGGTCAGTCCTATGATTTAATGTTTTAGGGTTGACGGGGGCGGGGCGGATGGGTTTGGATCGGATATATGCCAAGAAAACCACGAGTCGAATATGCGGGGGCGGTATATCACGTCATGAGCCGGGGGAATCACCAGCAAAAGGTGTTCCGCACGGATGCGGATAATGCCCTTTTTCTGGAAACGCTGGCCGAGGCGTGCGGACGGACCGGCTGGAAGGTCCATGCGTACGCGCTGATGGGAAACCACTACCACTTGCTCCTGGAAACGCCCGAAGCCAACCTCGTGGCAGGAATGCAATGGCTGCAGAGCACCTACACCAAGCGTTTCAATGCGGACCATCGCGAATGGGGGCATTTGTTCCAGGGCCGGTACAAGGCGATTCCGGTGGAGCCGGGCGGCGGTTATTTCTTGGCAGTGGCCACCTATATCCACCTCAACCCGGCCCGGATGAAGGGCTATGATTTCAAGTCGTCGAAACTTGAGGATTATCCGTGGAGCAGCTACCCGGCCTATGTCGAGAAGAAGCTGCGACCAACGTGGCTTGGCACTGAGCGCGTACTTGGAGCTCTCAACTTGGCGGATACTCCTGCAGGGCGGCGAAAGTTCGGGGAGTATATGGGCGGCCGGGTGGAAGAGATCCGGCACAGCGGCAAACCCTGGCTGGCCGACGAGAATTGGCAGAGGATCCGGCGCGGATGGGTTTTGGGAGGCGACGGCTTCCGGCGGGAGATGCTCGACCGGTTAGACGGCGCGATGAACAAAGGCCGGCGAGACTCCTACAGTGGAGAGGAGGTTCAAACCCACGACGAACGCCGCGCGGAAGATTTGATTGTTGCCGGAATGGACGAGTTGGGACTACAAGAGAGCAATCTTGCTTCCATGATGATGAACAGCCCAGAAAAATATGCCTTGGCTTGGCTGGCGCGGCGGCATACGGCGGTCCGCAATGGGTGGATCAAGAAGCGGCTCCGTATGGGCAAGGCCACCAATTTTGCAGAATTTTTGGCCCGACTCGAGACAGCCAAACCCGGCGAGTGGGGATTTGCCCCCTTCTCCAAAGTCAAAAACATTAAATCATAGGACTGACCCCTTATGTTGGCCAAGGTCTATTCGGGCGCAGTGTTCGGGGTGGA
>RZYB01000450.1 GCA_009930495.1 Deltaproteobacteria bacterium | reverse complement strand
CGGGTCATTCCCAATCTGAAGGTCGACGCGGACAGCCGCAACATCGAGGAAATCGAGGTCGAGGCCGATCCGAAGCTCTTCAAGCCGCGCAAGACCTCGGACGAAATGGCCAAGCTTCAGGCCGCCGGGTTCAAGTTCAAGGAATACGACGGCATGATCGGGGACATGGAGCATCAGACTTTCGTCATCGACGATTTGAACCAGTACGAGGCCGAAAAGCTGGTGGAGACCCTCAAGCCCGACATCTTTTGCGCGGGCATCAAGGAAAAGTTTTCCATCCAGAAGCTGGGCGTGCCCATGAAGCAGCTGCACAGCTACGACTCCGGCGGGCCGTACGCGGGGTTCCGGGGCGCGGTGAATTTTTACCGCGAGATCGACCGCCTCGTGAACAGCAAGGTCTGGAGCTACATGAAGGCGCCCTGGCAGGAAAATCCGGAACTGTCGGCGACCTACGTCTGGGAATAGTTCAAATTCCGTATCAAAGGGTCTGGATTGCTTCGTCGAGGACTCCCACGCAGAGCCTGGCTTCTCGCAATGACGGAATCGCCCCTGTGTCATTGCGAGCGACTGCAAGGAGCGCGGCAATCCAGGCTTTGCTGAACTTCCCGCCTTTCCCGGTGTCGCACGATTGCGCATCTGAAGACGGAACAATGAGGACATATTTATGCTACTTCGACATACACCCAAAGAAGTGACCGAACGCAGCGCCTTGACCATCAATCCGGCCAAGACCTGTCAGCCCATCGGCGCCATGTACGCGGCCCTGGGCATCCACGGATGTCTGCCGCACTCCCACGGCTCCCAAGGCTGCTGCGCGTACCACCGCAGCGCCCTGACCCGACACTATAAGGAACCCATTTCGGCGGCGACCAGCTCCTTCACCGAAGGAGCCTCGGTCTTTGGCGGTGGCGCCAACCTTCTGGCCGCCATCGAGAACATCTTCACGGTCTACGCGCCCGACGTCATCGCCGTGCACACGACCTGCCTGTCCGAGACCATTGGCGACGACCTGCCGCAGATGACCGACAAGGCCATCAAATCCGGCAAGGTGCCGGACGGCAAGCACGTCATCTACGCCAACACGCCGAGCTATGTCGGCTCGCACGTCACCGGCTTTTCGAACATGGTCAAGGGCATGGTG
>RZYB01000449.1 GCA_009930495.1 Deltaproteobacteria bacterium | reverse complement strand
TATGCCCATAACCGGGCAGGCCCTTGAGCATCTTCACGGCCCAGTTCAAGCCATTGTTGGATTCGTTGAGATAGGGGTTGTCCACCTGCCGGGTGTCGCCCAGGCAGATGCATTTGACGTTCTCGCCCATGCGCGTCAGCAGGGCGCGGGTTTCGGCGCGGGACAGATTCTGCATTTCGTCGATGATGACCACGGCGTTTTCCAGATTCATGCCCCGGATATAGGCAATGGGTAGGATCTCGAAGCGTTTGGAATTGTATCGGAAGTTTCCGCCCTCGCTGTCATGGAAAATCCGATTGGCCGGACGCAGGTCGTGCAGCTTCATGAGCAGATCCTGCACGTAGCGCACGTAGGGCGCCATTTTTTCGTCCAGGTCGCCGGGCAGGTAGCCAAGCTTGGCTCCGATCTCGATGACCGGCTTGACCAGATAGATCTTGCGAAACGGGTTGTCCTTTTCCTCCAGGGCCAGATACAGGGCCGCGGCCAGGGCCAGGAAGGTCTTGCCGTACCCGGCCTCGGACTGGATGGTGACCAGATGCACGGCCGCGTCGAGCATCAGCTCCAACGCCAGATTCTGGTACACGTTGCGCGGACGCACGTTCCAGACGCAGTGCTGGTAGTCGATGCAATGCGGCCCGGACGTGGCGTGCATGTACGGCTGACCATTGACCCAGCAAAAACTGTTGGGCGCGGGCTCCTCGCCTTCGCGCACGAACCCGGTGTAGGTCTGGGATTCGGAACGAAACGGATTGGAGTCACGATAGCCTTCGCTGGCAATGGCATGGATGCGGGCCTTGAGTTGCAGGATGCGGTCGTTGGTGACCAGGACGGGCTCCGGGACGCGGCTGTCCTTGAGTTCATCCAGGATTCGATCGTCATTGGTACGGGTGTCGTCGTCGGGGAAGACGCGCGGCGGCAGGAACTGGATGTCGGGATCGTTCTGCAGCACGGTCACGGCCTGGGCCACGATGTGGGCCACGCGCGGCTCGCGCTTCAGACGGTCCAATTCACACAAAACGGTATAGGGCAGGATGATCCGGTTCTCCTGCCCGTTACGCAACGCCCGGATGCACTGTGGATTTTCTATGAGAACATTGGTGTCGAGCACATAGTTTTTATACATGGACGGGTGGCGATCCTTAA
>RZYB01000448.1 GCA_009930495.1 Deltaproteobacteria bacterium | reverse complement strand
TGTCCGCCTTGCAACACTGCGAGGAACGCGGCCCGTACGCGGTGGTCGTTTCCGATCTGAAGATGCCGCGCATGGACGGAGTCGAGCTGTTGCGGCGGATCAAGGCCCGATGGCCGGACACGGTCCGGATCATGTTGACCGGTCACGGCGATCTGGACGCGGCCATGGCTGCGGTGAATCAGGGCGCTATTTTTCGCTTTCTGACCAAACCCTGCGCTCCGGAAACCTTGGTGGCCGCCGTCGGCGATGGCTTGCGGCAACATCGTCTCGTGACCGCCGAAAAGGAGCTGTTGCGCGGCACCCTGCGCGGCTGCATCCAGGTCATGTCCGAGTTGCTGGCCCTGGTCAGCCCGGAAGCCTTCGGGCGCGGGGAGCAGGCCAAGGGGCTGGTTCTGGAAATCTGCCAGCTCTTGGCGCTGGAGGGCTTGTGGCGTTATGAGCTGGCGGCCATGCTCAGTCAGATCGGGTGCATTTCCCTGCCCCAGGAAATCCTGGAGCGGAAAATGAAGCGGGTGCCGTTGTCGGCCGAGGAAGCGCAGATTTTTCTCATGCATCCGGCCATTGCCGGTAATTTGTTGCGCAATATCCCGCGTCTGGAGAGCGTGGCCGAGATGGTGGCCGGGCAGGAGTTGCCGTTGTCCAAGAATCCGCCCGTGGGGGCGCGGATTTTGAAAGTTGCCCTGGATTACGCGGATCAGGTGGCGCACGGTGGCGAGACGGCCGGGATTCTGGCCTCCATGCGCGCCGTCCCGGCCACTTACGACGGCGGCATCGTGGATGCGTTGGAGCGCACTCTGGCCAAGCGCGCCGAAAGCACCGTTCGTGCCGTGCCGCTGGCCGGGTTGCGCGAGGGCATGGTTCTGGCCCAGGACGTTCTGAGCGGCCAGGGGTCGGTGCTGATGGAAAAAGGCCAGGTCATCGGTCCTGCCGCCATGGAGCGTTTCGTCAATTTCGGGGTCATTCTGGGGATCAAGGAGCCCATTCACGTCGTGCACACGGGGAAGGAATGATGCCAGATTCGGAAGATCAGGCCGAACGGCTCCGTCATCTGGAAAGGATCGTCGAGGCTGTCGATCCCTGCCTGTGGGCGTGGGATCGGGACCAGGATCGGATGACGACCTTTGGAACCTGGCGCGCCATTCTCG
>RZYB01000447.1 GCA_009930495.1 Deltaproteobacteria bacterium | reverse complement strand
CGGAGCAAGCACACCCTGGTCCTGCTCGATGGCCGCCGCCTGGCCTTCGGCTACAACGACATGATCGACCTGCGCCAGATCCCCACGACCATGGTCGAACGCATCGAGGTTGTGCGCGGCCCGGCCTCGGCCCTGTACGGCAGCGACGCCCTGGGCGGCGTGGTCAACATCATCACCAAAAAGGCCCCTTCGGAGTGGACGGCCAAGCTCCGCGGGCAATACGGCGGGCAGGTCAACGGGGAAAACCAGGGTTTTACGGTGGGCGGCTATGTCGGCGGAGGCACGGACCGGGTTCACGCCCTGCTCGCCACCGAAGCCAATCACCAGGCCGGATGGGATAAAAATGGCGACGCCCCGGATGACGGATTTTCCGCCGATCCGGCCTTTTTGGCCGCACGACTGGCCGTTGATCTGACCGAAACGCAGACCCTGACCGCTGGCGCGGAATACATGCAGAACACCCATGCCGGGGACCAGGTCTACGAAAGCCGAACGCGCGAGCGTCAGGCCGACGAGGAGCGCCAGGGGTACTTCCTGCAGTACGACGCCCAATTCGCGGACACGCAAACCCTCATGCTCCGGGCCAATCATTCGGGATATGAGGACGAAATCGGGTTCACGCCGTATGCCGCGTCCGGCGAGCGGACCACCGAACAGTCCACCAATCAATTGGAAGCCCGGTATTCGGCGCTTCTTTTGTCCGATCACATGCTGACCCTGGGCGGCGAAATCCGCCGTGACGGCTTGGACGACACCCAGGCCGGGGTCGATACCGACGAGCACGTCGACAATTACAGTGTTCTTGTCCAGGACGAGTACCAGATCATTGATCCCCTGACCCTGGTCGTGTCCCTACGCTACGACAACCATTCCGAATTCGGGGATCATCTGTCGCCGCGCGCGTCCCTGGTGTACGCCGTCATGGATAACCTGCGCCTCAAAGGCTCTTTCGGCCAGGGCTTCCGCGCGCCGTCCCTGTCCGAATTGTACGTCACCTCCCAGCGCCAGAAGGGCAAGGTGGTCCATGAGGCCAACGAGAACCTCCAGGAAGAGGAATCGACCAGCTACGAACTCGGCGTCGAGGGCGAATACGAAGCCTTTCACGGCGGCCTGACGGTGTTTCGGACCGACATCGACAACATGATCGA
>RZYB01000446.1 GCA_009930495.1 Deltaproteobacteria bacterium | reverse complement strand
GCGAATACGCATGCCGCGGCCATTCTGGCCAAGGCCGTCGAGTTCGACTCCTCCGACCTTCTTTACCGAGACGGTACGTGGTGGCTGCATTCCGTCCTGCCCCTGCCTGACGAGCCTTTTTCCCCTACGGGAAAGGCCGTCGGCGTGGATCTTGGAATCAACCGCCCAGCGGTTACGGCCGGGAATGTCTTCCTGGGCGAAGCTCGCTGGAAGGAAATCGAAAAACGGTATTTCCGGCTCAAACGCAATCTTCAGGCCAAAGGCACTGCCTCCGCCAGGCGCCATCTTCGGCGCGTCAGGCACCGGCAGCAACGGTTCAGGCGCGATTGTGACCACGTCCTCTCCAAGAGGATCGTAGATATGGCCGGCAACGGGTCCGTGATCGTGCTGGAAAACCTCAAGGGCATTCGCTCCACCACCAAGCAGCGTGGCAAGCGCCAGCGGCGCAGACACCATGGGTGGAGCTACGAGCAGCTCAAATCCTTCCTCGAATACAAGGCCGAAGCGGCTGGTTGCCGCGTCGAGACTGTTGACCCGAGGAAGACAAGCCAGCGTTGCTCGAAGTGCGGATATACAGCACGATCCAACCGCAAGAACCAGAGCCTTTTCGTCTGCGGCGCTTGCGGCTTTTCGCTCAACGCGGACCTCAACGCCGCCCGGAACATAACCTGGAAATACCTTGCTCAGGGTGGCATGCCCGCCCTGAGCGGGCCGCCTGTCAACCGGCCTATCGTAACGCATGTTGAAGCCAAAACCTCCTAGAGGAATTGCGGCCGAGTGTAGTTACAAGCCTCGTCTTTCAAGGCGAGGCCGTTGACCAATCTTCAGCGCGTCAGGTATCGGCAGCAACGGTTCAGGCGCGATTGTGACCACGTCCTCTCCAGGAGGATCGGAGATATGGCCGGCAACGGGTCCGTGATCGTGCTGGAAAACCTCAAAGACATTCGCTCCACCACCAAGCAGCGTGGCAAGCGCCAGCGGCGCAGGCACCATGGGTGGAGCTACGAGCAGCTCAAATACTTTATCGAATACACGGCCGAAGCGGCTGGTTGCCGCGTGAGACCGTCGATCCGAGGAAGACAAGCCAGCGTTGCTCGAAGTGTGGACACACAGCACGACCCAACCGCAAGAACCAGAGCCTTTTCGTCTGCGGCGCTTGC
>RZYB01000445.1 GCA_009930495.1 Deltaproteobacteria bacterium | reverse complement strand
TCGAAGATGTCGCATTTTTCCGCGTCGATGATTTTTTGCATTTCGGCAAGCTGATCCTTGCCGAAGCCTTTTTCCGCCAGGCCGTCCAAAAGCCTGCGCCGGGTGTCTGGAACGCTCCAGATGCGGCGCAGTTCGTCTTCATCCTGGAAAAATTCCGGCAGTCTCCCGAAGAGCGCCTCCATGAACTGCGCGGCGGACATGGGCGTTCCATCCGGGTGCCAGAAGCTCGTGGCGACCATGTGCTGGATGGTGCGTTCCTTGCCGTCGGCCAGCTTGATTTTGGCCCGTTTGACGCACTTGCACGGGCGGTGTCCGCATTTGGGGCATGGGTCCTTGGGGCATACGCACGGCTCTTGTCCGCACTCCGGGCAAAGCGGCTTGGGGCATACGCATGGATGCTGGCCGCATACCAGACACGGTGCCTGGGGCTCCTTGACGCAGACACAGGGGTATTTGCCGCAGATCGCGCAGGGTTCCGGTTCAACGGGTTCGCCGTCCCATTCGGGATCGTTGAAGTGGTGATGGGCCTCCACGAAATCGTAAATCGTGAAATAGTCCTTGCCGTCGTACAGACGCGTGCCGCGTCCTATGATCTGTTTGAACTCGATCATGGACTTGATGGGCCGCATGAGCACGATGTTGCGGATGTTGCGGGCATCCACGCCGGTGGACAATTTTTGCGAGGTGGTCAGAACCGTGGGGATGGTCTTTTCGTTGTCCTGGAAGGCCCGCAGGTGCTGTTCGCCGAGCACGCCATCATCGGCCGTGACGCGCTGGCAATAGTTCGGGTCCCCGTAGGACTTGAGCTGGTTGACCAGATCGCGCACGGCCAGGGCGTGGTCCTGGTTCGCGCAAAAGACCAGGGTCTTCTCGCGCTGGTCCATGAGGGACATGAATAGTTCGACCCGTTTCTTCTCCCGCGCCCTGATTTCGATGATGCGGTTGAAATCCGCCTCCCCGTAAATCTTTCCGTCCTCGATTTCCCCTTCGATCAGCGTGTCGTCGGACGTGTACACGTATTCGTCCAGCGTGGTGGCGATCTGCTTGACGCGGAACGGGGTCAGGAAGCCGTCGTTGATGCCGTCCTTGAGCGAGTAGATGAAGACCGGGTCGCCGAAATAGGCGTAGGTGTCGGCGTTGATGTCCCGCTTGGGCGTGGC
>RZYB01000444.1 GCA_009930495.1 Deltaproteobacteria bacterium | reverse complement strand
TAGCGCATGGGCCACAGGGCCTTGATGACGCGCTCCGGCCCCAGTGCCCGGCACACGTCCACGCTCTGGCCGCCGTGAAGCTGCAGGAGATCGAGGCCGGCCGCGTCGGCGATGGCCCGGATTTCGGCCGCGTCCTGGCGCACGAACACGCCGACCTTGAGGGCCTGCCTGGGCTTCTGGGCCGCAGCCCAGGCAGGGGTGACGTTTCTGCGGCTTTCGGCGTGGAAGATAAAGCCGAGCAGGTCGGCTCCGGCCGCGTCGCAGAACTCCACGTCCTCGGGCCGGGTCATGCCGCAGATTTTGATGATCATGCCGCGCCTCCGTGTGCTGTCTGGGTCAGTCCGGCCAGACCCTGGCCCGGATCGGCGTTTTGCATCAGCGCCGTGCCAATGAGCAGCGCGTCCAGACCGGCGTTTTTCAGTTCCCGCACCTGCTCCGGCGTGGAGATGCCGCTGGCGCCGATCCAGATTTCCCCGGCCTCCTTGCGCCGGACCATGCCCAGGCAGTGGCTCAGGTCGGTGCGCAGGGTGTCCAGGTCGCGGTTGTTGACCTGGATGATGCGGCTTCCAATGGCCTTGGCCCGGTCCAGATCGCGTTCGTCAAAGACTTCCACCACGGGTTCCAGGCCTCTGGCCTGGCAAAGCTGGTGCAGGTCGGCCAGTTCCGCGTCGTCCGCGAATATGCGCACGATAATGAGGATGGCCGAGGCCGGGGTGGCCGAGGTCGCCTCCACCTGCAGGGGATGGATGATGAAATCCTTCCTGAGCAGCGGCAGGCCCAAAGGCGCGACTTCCGTCAGGTAGTTCAAATCGCCTTTGAAATACTGCGTTTCCGTGAGCACGGACAGAGCGCAGGCCCCGGCTGCCTTGTATCCGCCACAGGCGTCCAAGGGCGAGACGCCCAGGTTGATGTCCCCTTTGGACGGCGAGGCGCGTTTGTATTCGGCGATGATGCCGCTTGATCCCGGAGCAGTCAAAGCCGCGCCGAAACCGGACCGCGTCCCGGTCCAGGGTGTGAAGACATGACCTGCATCGCGTTGCCGGATCAGCTCCGCGACTTCCTTTTCCTTGGCACGTCGGAACGTCTCAAGCATGAGCGACTCCTCGGGACAGGCCGCGACCAACATGGATTTTGGCTTCCCGGACGGCCTCGTTCAAGGG
>RZYB01000443.1 GCA_009930495.1 Deltaproteobacteria bacterium | reverse complement strand
TGGCTGCTCAAGCATCCGGACGTGGGCGGGATTTTCAACGTCGGCACGGGCCAGGCCCGGACCTGGAACGATCTGGCCCGGGCCGTGTTCGCGGCCATGGGCCGTGAGCCGCAGATCGACTATGTCGACATGCCCGAGACCATCCGCGACAAATATCAATATTACACCTGCGCGGACCTGGCCAAGCTGGCCGGACGCGGCTGCGACGCGGCCTTCCGGCCCTTGGAAGAGGGCGTCACGGATTACGTGCAAAACTATCTGATGCGCGATCAGGCCCATTTGACGACCAGATACTGAGTGGTCATCGGTGTTGCGTGCGCCAAAACAGGGCGGTCCGGAGATCCGGGCCGCCTTTTTTGTCTTGCCAGGAAGAATAATCTGTCGCGCCTTGGCCGCGGGCCTTTCCGCTCTTCATGAAAAGGATGATTTTTTTGTCGAGTCCGGATAGGAGGGCCAATTCCATTTTTTGTTCAAAATTTCATGGAGGTCTTCATGCGTTTTTGTCCGTTGTTTTTGTGCGTGTTTTTGGCGGTGGGCGTGCTGGCCCCGGTCTTGGTTTCGGCCAAGCAGCTGACCATCGATACCAGCCAGCCCTGTGGCGGCATGCCGGTGGTCGATTCCAACCCCGTGGAACTGCTGCCCCTGCTGGGCGAGGGCTCGGGATGGACTTTGGATTGGAAATCCACATGCCTGGACATGGGTGGTCAGAAGATGATGGGAACGGTTATTCCCCGGGCCAAGGTGCTGGCGGCCCGGTACGTCAACGGACAGAACGCCGTGGCCGTGACCCTGAGCATCAATCAGGACGCCGCGCAACGTCCTGGTTCCAGCCTGGACATGGGCCCCGAAGCGGCCCAGTATTCCATGGTCAAACCCTTGGAATCGAAAACAATCACCGTTTCCGGGAAGGACGCCAGGACCGGCGTGCTCGGCGGCATGGGCGACTACCGTCAGGATGTGCTGGATGTCATGCTTTCACCCAACGCCATTTTGAGTCTGCAACATGAGTATTCATCGTCCGGCCAGGCCATGGACATGGTCAAGTGGGCCGAGGACGTGCTCAAGGTCGAGGCCTACGCCGATCCGGCCTGGGTCAAAGGGAAATAGGGGAGCTTTGTCATGCGCGTTTTTGTCATGCTTTTTTTGTTGGTGCTGCTGCCCGCGA
>RZYB01000442.1 GCA_009930495.1 Deltaproteobacteria bacterium | reverse complement strand
GGCTTATTTCGTAAATAAAAGTGATTTTACTTTACAAGCGAAATTCTATCAATTATAATTTAACTATGACAAACAAAGAAAAGAAGCAAAAAGCATTAGAAATTTATCAACAATTAATTAATTCACTTGAAGAAGTAGAAGATAAAGAACAAGTTATTGATGTTGTAAATGAACTTATAGAAGAAAATGGACTTTCTCCTAATGGAGAAGGAAGCGCTGCTCTAAAAAGTACAAGAAGCAATTTTAAAAATAATAACTCTTCAATTATTTGTCCTAAATGCGGCTCATCAAATTTTGTTAAAAATGGATCAGCTCATGGCAAACCTAGATTTCGTTGTAAAGAATGTTCTTCTTTTTTTGGTCCAACTTCTGGGAAAATTACAGATGGTACATCCTCTTCTTCTAATAAATGGGACAAATATATTGAAGGTATGCTTTGTAATGATTCATTAACTATATTGTCCGAGAAATGTAATATATCCTTATCTACAGCTCATTCATGGAGAATGAAGGTTCTTACTCATGTTGCGAATTCAAAGGCAGGCGAGATTCTTAGTGGCATAATACAAGAAGATGAATTTTATCTTCCCTCTAGCTTTAAAGGTAACTGGAAAGGTCCATTAAATTTAGGAATAGAAAAAGATTACTCCAATACAATACCTGACTATCAAAAATATGGATTTAGAGATTATTCTCATAAACGAGGATCACAAGATACAAAAAGAGGGTTAAGTAACGACAAAGTATGTGTTGCTACTGCTATTGATGAGAGTAAACGTGTTATAGGTAAACCAATAGGTAGAGGTAATGTAAGTAGTACAGGTTTAGAAAAAGCATTTACATCTAGATTTAATGAACAAGCTATTTTAGTTACAGATAAAAGTAGAGGCGGAGTTAAGTTCGCACAAAACTCAGGATTAGCTCATTTTGCTCTAGATTCTAAAACTGAATCAAGGAAAGGAAGATATAATCTTCAATTGATAAATGCACTTCACTCTATAATTGCAGAAAAAACGCATAGTAGATCAAGCTTTGCTACTAAAAATGCTGAGTTATATATAACTTGGGAAGCTTGGAAGCTATTTAACAAAAATAAAAGTCTTGAAGAAAAGAAATCTATTCTTTCTTTATTAGTTGTTCCTGGACAAAAAACAGTTACAAATAAA
>RZYB01000441.1 GCA_009930495.1 Deltaproteobacteria bacterium | reverse complement strand
TGCCGGCGTAAGATCAGGTAGCAAGGAGAGTCCAGTCCTGAAATAAGATCACACAGCGCATTGTATTCCTGACGTAAGGCACTGTTTGTCAGTATTTTTTTTCTAAAAGTCTGTTGTTCATCGAACGGCATTTCACCGGATAAAAACCGGTCAATCTGGTTGAAGTGTTTCTGGTTCATCATTATTGCTTTTTAATCGTGGATAATCCGGGTCGGATTGGATGCGACGGAATAGAGATTGTTTGCATTGATATTTTCGTTTTCTTGCATAGGCAATAGAGCTGAAATCCATTATTTTCATAATTTCTTCCGTAGAATATTTTTCGAGCATCATTTTAATAATCTCTTTGCATTGTTGGGTTAATGTATCAAAATGCCGATGATACATAAGCAGTCGTTCTTCCTGAATTGTAATCTCAAATTCTAAACATTCCAGGCAGAACAGGAAGCTGCTATCAGAAACCTCATTATCCAGTGAGACGAATTTTTTTTTCTGATGCAGTTTTCGTAACCAAAGATTTTGGGCAATGGCAAAAAGAAATGTTTTGAAAGAACAGGAGAGAAAAAAAGAGGGATCATTGGTGCGCTTAAAAATTACCAGAAGCGCATCCTGAAATACATCACGGGCTTCATCCGTAGTTCCATGATTAAAACAGACCAGCTGTTTTATACTGTTAAAATATACGGAATACACGTGGTTTAGTACTTTGGGGTTGCACGCACGAATACCCGCTAGAATCTGATCATCATTAAGTGTTTTCATCCAGTAATAATTTTGTTTTACATAAATTTATGTTGCTAAAAATTATTAACATATTATTGGTTGTTGGGAAGTAACATGTTTTCTTCCTTGAATAATAGTTAATCCAAAAAAAGGGGAAATGTTACCCTCCTTTTGAAAGATTTTTTTATCAATCTGCAAATTTTTATGGAAGCATAAAAATTAAATACCCGGATAGCAGGAATGTAAAAATAATAAGCAATCCTTTTTTAACCGGGTTACCCTTTAAAAGGGTTTAAATACTTTTAAAGGGTGGAAAAATTCCTCTCAACCGCAACCCCTTGAAAAACATCACCATAACCACCGCAACAAGCCCTCCTGCATTTTTTGGCAGGCCATTTGTAAAGCTGCACCCTTCCCCGCTCATTAGGCTGCGGCGCTCCCTTACAATTTCCAAT
>RZYB01000440.1 GCA_009930495.1 Deltaproteobacteria bacterium | reverse complement strand
TGGATATCCCCCAATTAGGTGGACAGCAAGTTAAGCTACAAAAAGTAGTAAATTGCTAAGATGAAAAACAAGAGAAAAACATTTGATCGGGAGTTCAAGCAAAAAGCAGTAGAACTATCCTATTCTCGTGGTAATGCGAGAGAAGTAGCCCAAGAGTTAGGTATTTCACCGGAACTGTTATATCGCTGGCGTGTAGAACATAAAAAATACGATAAAAACAGTTTTCCTGGAAATGGAAAACCAAAGATGACAGACCTGGAACGCGAGAATTCTAATCTTAAAAAAGAACTTCGTGATAAAGAGTTGGAGCTTGAGATCTTAAAAAAAGCGATAAGCATCTTCTCCAGGAAAGATGGGAAATCTACCAGTTTATAAGTGATCATTGTGTTCGATATTCCATTGAGAAGATGTGTAAAGTATTAGAAGTTAGCAGATCAGGATATTATAAATGGTTAAAAGAAGGTCCTTCAAAACGTTGGCAGGAGGATGAACGGCTTTTGACAGATATTATAGATGTATTCGGTGAGAGTAAGAAAAGTTATGGCAGTCCAAGGATGACCATTGAACTTAGATCTCAGGGCTGGACGGTTTCGGTAAACAAAGTTGCCAAAATGATGAGGGGAGCCGGTTTATATGCAAGAAAGCTAAAGAGATTTAAAGCAACGACAGATTCCCGACACAATTATCCAATTGCACCAAATTATTTGAATCAGGATTTTAGTGTCAGTAGAATCGCGGAGGTTTGGGTCTCAGATATTACATATGTGCTCACAGCTGGCGGTTGGTTATACCTGACTGTAATAATCGATTTATTTGATAGAAAAGTCATTGGCTGGTCGATGAGCAAAAGATTGACAACTGAAGGAACGATTATACCTGCATGGTTCATGGCTGTCAGGAACAGACCAATAACAAATGAGTTGACTTTCCATTCAGACAGAGGTGTTCAATTTGCTTGTAAGGATTTTACAACGATATTGAAGTCAAATCCATTGGTTCGCCAAAGTATGAGTAGAAAAGGTAATTGTTGGGATAATGCAGTGGCTGAAAGCTTCTTTAAGACCTTAAAAGTTGAATGGATTTATGATCAGAAATTTGAAAATCATTCTATGGCACAACTTTCAATTTTTGAATGGATTGAGGGTTGGTATAACAGAAGGAGAAGGCATTCGGCATTAA
>RZYB01000439.1 GCA_009930495.1 Deltaproteobacteria bacterium | reverse complement strand
AAAGTCGCCCACGCGAGATTGCAGGAACTGCGTTCCGGCGCGGTCACGCCCGTATCCGGCCAGGATGTCTTTGAACGCATCAACGCCCGCTTTGCCCGATGACGTTTTTCCATCCCGAGGCCGAAGCCGAATTTCTGGATGCCATCGAGTATTACGAATCGCTCGAATCCGGCCTTGGCTACGATTTTGCCATCGAGGTTCGCGCGGCCATCCAACGCGCGGAAGCCTTTCCCCTGGCCTGGACCAGCCTGGACGGAGAAGTGCGCAGATCCTTGGTCCGCCGTTTTCCCTTTGGCGTCGTGTACGCCGAAGATTCCGCAGATCTGTTCATTCTGGCGGTGATGCACTTGCACCGCGCTCCGGATACCTGGAAGAACAGACGCTGAACTCTGATAGTCGGCCCTATGTAGGCTGGCCATGACATCACGTACCCCACCAAAGACCGCATCTTCAGCTCGATGCCTGCTGCGGACGGATTTTTTCCGCGCCGTAGCCTCGTGGATCTTGTCCAGAGGCAGGGCCACTTCGATGAGCTTCTTGGGGGGCTTGATGGTCATGATGCGAGGGATGTCCTTGTTTGTGCTACAAATCTGGGGAGAGAAGTTCTAGGATTTTTGCCGTCCGTCCAATGCGTGGCGTGTTTTTTCTAGTTCTGCCGCCAACATTTTTTCATCCGGCAGAATCATCTGATACTGGGCGGCCAGGACCGTGTTTGGCAATCCTGTCAGGGCGTAATGGGCTTCCGCCGACCCTTTTTCGGAACACAGAATCAAGCCTACTGGTGGATTTTCGCCGTTTTTCATCCAATGTTCGCGGGCGTAGTTCAGATACATGTGCATCTGGCCCGCGTCCGCGTGTCCGAATCTTCCGACCTTGAGATCAATAATCAACAGGCATTTGAGACTACGGTGAAAAAAGAGCAGATCAACGCGGAACCAACTGTCATCAATGCGTAAACGACGCTGCCGTCCCAAAAAAGCAAAATCATCGCCCAATTCCAGCAGGAAATCCGCCAAGTGCTGGATCAGGGCGTCTTCGAGATCGGATTCGGAGTACTGATCCTTGAGATCCAAAAATTCCAGGACAAAAGGGTCCCTGATGGCCTGTTCCGGCGTGATGTTGTCCTCCGGGGCGGGCGTTTGCGCCCCATGCAGCATGGCGGCTTTGTCACGAGACAAGGCGG
>RZYB01000438.1 GCA_009930495.1 Deltaproteobacteria bacterium | reverse complement strand
GCGCCGCTGACGGCGGCCAGCCGGTTGCCGCGAATCCGCTTGCCGTACAGGTTCTCGGCCAGGAGGAAGAGATCCTGGAACTGGTTGAAATTCTGGGCCACGATGGCCCCGGCCTGACGCACGCAGGATTCGCAGACCATGTAGTCCCCGGCCAGGGACGCGGTGTGGCCGCTGGTGGCGGATTTGCCCTCGGGTGTGCGGCCGGCCTTGTAAAAGACCACCTCTTTGCCCGCCAGCACGGCCTCGCGCACGGCCCGGCAAAAGGCCAGCCCGTCCAGGTCCGCAAAGCCCTCCGCATAGACCGCGATGACATCCACTTCCCCGGAATCCTTGAAATAGCGGACCATGTCGCCCAGGGTCAGGTCGGTCTGGTTGCCCATGGAGATCATGTAGGCCGGTTCCAGCTCCGGACACTGGCTGCTGCGGTGGAGCATGAAGGCTCCGCTCTGGCTGACCAGGGCCGCTCGTCGCCACGGTTTGTCGCGGTCGCGGGGCAGTTTTTCCTCTGGGATGAACCAGGTGTCGTAGCGGCCGGGCCGGGAAACCACGCCCATGCAGTTGGCCCCCAGAAAGACCGGACCGCCGTCGCCCTGGCCGTGGGCGGCGTTGATGCGGGCCACGACCTGGGCCGCGCGGGCGCGGCTGTCCTCGGTCTCACCCATGCCGCCGGGAATGAGCATCACGGCCTGGGCCGCGTCGCGGGCGATGACGTCCTCCACCAGATCCGGGACCTGGGCCGCGCCGATGGCCACCACCAGCAGGTCGAGCTGGTGCGGCAGGCTGGCCAGATCCGGCACGCAGGCCACACCGGACTGGTCCGGGCCACCGTCGCGGATGATGGTCACGTTCTCGGCCGCAAAACCCTGGGCCAGGACGTTGTCCACGATGATGCGCCCAAAATTGCGGCGCGTGGCCGAGACGCCGACAATGCCGATGCGCCCAGGGTGGAGCAGATTGTGGATCTTGGCGATGGGCCGGCCGACAGGCTGGGCCTTAGGCGCGGAGAAACGGCACATGCCGTCCAGGGGGACCATGAGGTAGTCGGTGAAGGCAAAGGGATTGATTTCCAGCTCCTCGATGATGAACGGCGCATCGGGGTTGGTCGGCGCGTAGTGGTTGGCCATGGCGATGAAGCTTTCAAAGCATTCGATGAGCTGCTCGTCGCTGACGATGCGGCGCTGGCC
>RZYB01000437.1 GCA_009930495.1 Deltaproteobacteria bacterium | reverse complement strand
TGTGGTTATTCGTCATCGTACAGCCCGACGAACTCAACGACATCCGCTCCGCACTTCGGGCAGTGTGCCGTTTTCGTCTCGAACCCTTTCCTATCCTTCAGTAGTGCACCGCACTCGGAGCACTCCCAGGATATTTTGCCATCTGCTGATTCGATCATGGTCATTGTCGCCATATCAAAAAGGAAGTTGGTCTAAATCGTCTTTGGCGTTGTACTGTTGCGCTTGCTGTTGCGGCGCGGGCTGGCCGTCAGGCTTCTTGTCCAGCGCCTGTACAGAATTGACGATGCACTCCGTGGAGTAGCGGTCGTTCCCGTCTTTGTCCTGCCACTTTCGCGTCTTCCACTTTCCGGCAACGTGGACCAGTCGGCCCTTGCCAAGATAGTTTCCGATGAACTCCGCCTGCTTTGCCCATGCTACACACGGAATCCATTCGGTTTGGTCGATCTTCTGCCCGGACTTGTCCTTGTATGATTCGTCAACGGCCAACGAGAAGCTGGCCACGGTCTGCCCAGTGTTTGTGTATTTGATTTCCGGGTCGCGTCCGATGCGCCCGATGAATTGACAAGAGTTCAGTGATGCCATGTATTCCTCGCTGTTGTTGAAAATTTATCCCTGCCTCGCCTGACCTATCCACGCCCTGCCACGCCAGGCCGTGAGAAAGTTTTGCCGGGGAACCGCCCCGGCTCGGGGTTACTTGAAACTCGGATCAATGCGCTGGATCATCCGGACGCATTCTTCGCGCGATGGGTGATAGAAGCGCGGGTACGGGCAGAACGATCCTTCCCCGCACTGTTGCGCCAGCGTTGACGGGCTGTACGGGTGCGGGTTGCACGTCTTGGCCCAGACTTCGCGCGTGTAGCGCATGGCCTGGATGTGTTGGCTTATGACGCTCATGCTGCCCCCCTCTTCATCGCCTCAAGTTGTTCGATCAAATATGCAGCCGCCCTCGCTGTCAGCTCCGAGAATGACGCGACGTTTTGCCACGTCGGCTTTGCCTGCCGCATGATCTGATTGGCGTCGGCAAGCCTGTCCTCGCGTGGTGCGCCAGCGTAGATGGACATCAGGATTTTGCGCTGCTGGTCCGTCATCATGGGTTCTTGCACTGGCGCTGGTGCGGGCCTCTGGCCCGTGGCGGGAGTGGGCTTCGCCACCGTCGCCTTGGGCTTCGTCGCCGCGTTCGCGTC
>RZYB01000436.1 GCA_009930495.1 Deltaproteobacteria bacterium | reverse complement strand
TGGAAGTCGCAGCGGTGGGCGATTTCGGTCACGGACCAGCGTCCTTGGGCGAGCAGTTCCCGTGACTGATCCAGGCGGTGGTTGCGCACATAGTCGCAGACCGTCGTTCCAAAGATATGGCGGAAGCCCCGTTTGAGTTTGGTTTCGTTCAGCCCGGCCCAGCGAGCCAGTTCACCCAGGGACGGCGGTTTGTCCGTGTCGCGGACCAACAGGTCGCGCACGGCCCGGATCCGCTCCTCGTCGTCCGGGCGTATGCTGTTTGCCGTCGTGCGCGACGGTTCCCTGCGCAGACGTTCCATTTGCAGGACCATGAGCTCCATGGCCTTGCTTTCCAGATACAGGCGGCGCAGCGCGCCCCGGTAGGGGCAGTTGCCGAGCTGTTCCAAAAGCATTCCGGCGCGGGCGTCCAGGGCGTATCCCCGGTTGCAGGGCTCCGGACTGGGCGCGTCGAGAATGCGGTGCAGTTCCAGGGGCAGGGCATCCGGGTCGTCCGCGAACATCCGGCGCAGCTTGTCGGGAGACAGGTACAGGTTCACGATGCGCACGGTCTGCTTTCCGCCACAGGCGACGCGGCAGGCCGAATGCGGGTTAAAGGACAGGATGACCGTTCCCGGCCGCGCGGTCACGAATTCCTTCCGCCACGGTGTGTGCACGATTTCGGCGTCACCATCTCCTTCCAGGTGAAAGGAGAACTGGATCGGCGCAATGTCCATGGTGAAAACCGTGCCTGTAGGACAGTTGCCGCGACCATGCACGGACAGCAATTCCAATCCGTCCTGGAGACGGTCATGCCGGATGGCGTCAGGACACAACGCCTCGTAGGAGGCAAGGAATTTCCAGTCTGAATCGATCATTGTGGACGTTGGCGATGCGATCGTCTGTTTTCGTGCGTTACCGCGCGGCGTTTCGGGATACGGGGACCCAGGGTCCTCGCTGCCGGGCAGCATTCAAAAGTTGATGGACGGCCAGGGGCGGCCAGCCCCATGGCCAGATGAATGCGGCGGCGCACCGGCCGCATCAGGACCCAGATGCCGCGTTCGGGCGCGTCTTCGGCTGTTTCGGCTTCGAATGTTCCGGCCTGGCTGGTGCGCGGGTCGCAGGTGGATGTGTTCATGAATGACCTCCGGGAATTGGGTTCCGGGAGATCATGGCGCGTCAGGCGCGTCTCTTCCACCCCGTGAGGGAGAA
>RZYB01000435.1 GCA_009930495.1 Deltaproteobacteria bacterium | reverse complement strand
CTGCGGGACGCCAAGAACGTCCGGGGCCTGGGCATCGAACACGACGAGGACGAGGTCGTGGCCTGCGTTGCCCAGGGCCTGTCCGTCATTCACGGCGACATCAACGCCGAGCTGCCCGGCTTTGCCGACCACGCCTTTGATTATGTCGTGGTCAGCCAGACTTTGCAGCAGGCCTATGCGCCCACGGAACTCATCCGGCAGATGCTCAGGGTGGGACGGCTTGGCATTGTCAGCTTTCCCAATTTCTGTTGTTTGCCGGTGCGGCTGCAGATGGCCTTTTCCGGTCACGTGCCGGTTACGCCGGAGTTGCCGTACCAGTGGTACAACACGCCCAACATCCGCGTGCTGAGTCTGAACGACTTCAGGGCCTATGCCCGGGCCGTGCCCTTTGCCGTCAAGCGTGCCCTGGCCGTCAATCCGTTTGGCGACGGCTCCTTCCGGGAGGTCCGCTTCTGGCCCAATCTGCTGGCGGCATATGGCGTTTTCATGATAACCGCGCCCACGACGCGCTGATCCGAATCGGCAAGGAGGAACCATGCACAGATTCGAAACCAAGGCCCTGCATCACGGTCACACCCCGGATGCCACGGGCAGCCGGGCCGTGCCCGTGCACCGCACGGCCGCCTATATGTTCAAGGACACGGCCCACGCCGCCGATCTTTTTGCCCTGCGCCGGGCCGGGCACATTTACAGCCGCCTGGGCAATCCGACCCAGGAAGTCCTGGAAACGCGCCTGGCCGAACTGGAAGGGGGCAAGGCCGCCCTGGCTTTGGCTTCGGGCACGGCGGCCATTCACTACACAATCATCAATATCTGCCGTCAGGGTGACGAGTTGGTGTCCTCGTCCACGCTCTATGGTGGCACGCACACCATGTTTGCCTCCATCCTGCCCGAGGCCGGGATCACCACCCGCTTCGTGGACATCCATGACATGGACGCGGTGGCGGCGGCCATCACCGCGCGCACCCGTCTCATCTATACCGAGGTCATCGGCAATCCGGCTCTCGACGTGGCCAACATCGAGGCCCTGGCCGAGGTCGCTCACGCCCATGGTCTGCCCCTGGTGGTGGATGCCACGTTTGTCACGCCCTATCTGTTTCGACCCCTGGAATACGGGGCGGACATCGTCATCCATTCCCTGACCAAATGGATCGGCGGCCACGGCACGGCCATCGGCGGGGCGGTCAT
>RZYB01000434.1 GCA_009930495.1 Deltaproteobacteria bacterium | reverse complement strand
TGCCCAAGTTATTTTTAATAGGGAACGAAAAAAGGCATTCTTCCAGGGCCGTGGCCTCGGGTTCGCACGTGTTGGGAGACGTGGCGTTTCCTTCTGTTTTCAGGTTGGGCAAGTTGGGCAACTTGGGCGAAGCCTTGCCATTCCTGGCTTCAGGCGGCCCAAGTTCTTCTTTTTGCGGGTTGGGCAGGTTGGGCAGGTTGGGCGGGGCCATGCTGTCCACCAATAATAGGAGGCGGTCCACGTCGATCATGGCGTGTCCTCCCCGGCATCCGGAGCTATCCGGACCACATAGGCCCGGACCCGGCCCACGTCTGGCAGGACTACTTTTTGGGCCAGGCTGGCGTCATTACGGGCCAGGAGCCCGGCCCGATCCAGGGCACGGGCCGCCTGTTGCGGATTGCGGCCCCCGAAAATGGCCGCCCACTGTTCCTTGGTGAAAACGAATTGTTCTTCGCCGGCCAGCGTGGTCCGGCGGAATCCTGCCCGCTCCACGACGCGATCCAGGGCGTGACCGGGCACAATGTCATCCGCGCCCGCGCCGATGACCTGGAACCTTGAGGCCCCATATCGCGCGATATATCCCCGGATTGTGGCCAGGGCCTGCATGTCCTCGCTGTCACCCATACCACCGCGCGCGGCCAGCCATGCGCCCAGACAGGTCCGGGCAGCATAGAGGCTCTCGCCCTCGGCCCACGGCACCAATCCCGCCTGGGTGGCCAGTTCGCCGGCCAGCCCGATCAAAGCGAACCGCTCCGCCACGCGCACCACCTGCCCGGATTCGGCGCCGGCGGCCCACTGTTCCGCCGTCCGGCGGATGACCGCCCGCAGATCCCGCGCCGCGTCCTGGTGGCCGGCCAGGTAGTCTACCCATGCCCGCCCGAGTGTGCCGTGGGTCTCGGCACAGGCGGCCTTGATTGCGTCGGAAAATTGCGCCGCCGTGGCGTGTCCATGCAGCTCCTCCCATGCGCCCATACCCTGCCCGGCGTCCGCCGGGATATCCACCAGGCGCACTTCCTGCCCGGCCCTCGGTTGCTGCCCGGCCTCGGTCAGGCGGTCGGCTAGCGTCGGCTCTCCGGTGGATAGGACCATTGTCGTCCAGGACCGCGCGGCCCGCGTGCTGCCGTCCACGTTGGCGCGCATTTTTCCGCGTCCATTCAGGAGCAGATAGGCGGCTTCGTCGAGGGCGCGGA
>RZYB01000433.1 GCA_009930495.1 Deltaproteobacteria bacterium | reverse complement strand
GAAAATTTCACTGGATACCTCCATCGCGTCGTTCGCGCATCGTCACGCCGGCATCGGAAGCGGACTCCGCCGGAACATCGCTCCAGCCGCCGCCCAGGGCCAAGCAGACATCAACCATCGCCTGCAACTGCCGGGTTCTGGTTTGCGCCCAGTCGAGCTGGGCCGAAAAAAGGGACCGATCCGCGTCGAGCACATCCAGAAAGTTGGAGTACCCGTTCCGGTAGCGGTCGTCGGCCTTGGCCACGGCTTCGCGCAGATCTCCGATCTGACGTTCGAGAGCGACAGCGGCCTCGGCCAGCAGGGCCTGCCGGGCCAAAGCGTCGCGAATGTCGCGGAAGGCGGCCTGCACGGCCTTTTCATACGTGGCCGCCGCTTCCCGGCATTTGGCCTCGGCCATCAGTTCCCGGAATCGGGTGGTCCAAAAATCGAGCGGCAGATGCAGCGACAGGCCGTAGGTCCAGCTTCGCGCCGCGCCAAAGCCGAAATCCCCAACATCCTTCGCCGCCGTTCCAGCCTGTCCAGTCAAGGAAAAGGACGGGAAATAATCGGCCCGGACCACGCCGACATCGAAATGCGCCGCCCGAAGCCCCTCCTCTGCCGCGCGCAAGTCCGGCCGGCGCGCCAGCAAGTTTGAAGGCAAGCCATCCGGCAGGACCGGCGCCACGGGCAACGCGGCGAGATCGTTCACGCGGGAGGGTTCCACTCCCCGCAGAATTTCGTCCGGCGAACGCCCCAGCAGCACCAGGAGCGCGCTGTGCGCCCCGTCGCGCCCCAGGCGGGCCATGGCCAGATTGTAGCGGGCGCTTTCAACCTCGCTTTGGGCCCGAACCAGGTCGGCCCGGCTGGAAAAACCAAATTCCTCGTTGAGGGCGTGGAATTCGAGGGCCTGCAAGCGCTGGCCAAGAGTCTGGTCGGCGATGCGCACCTGAAAGTCATAGCTGAGCAGGTCGAAATAGCCCTTGACCGTGCTTCCGGCCACGAGCAGGCGGGCGCCTTCGAGATCGGCCTCGCTGGCCCGCAGGTTGGCTTCCGCGCCATACAGCGCGTTGCGGTATTTGCCCCACAGATCGAGCTCCCACGACGCGCCGAGATAGACGGCATGAAGGCGGGATTTCTCGCGCCCCTCGGGCGGGCCACCACCGTCGATGCGCCGGGACGTCCACGTTTCGCCACCGCTGCCATCCGCGGCAAGA
>RZYB01000432.1 GCA_009930495.1 Deltaproteobacteria bacterium | reverse complement strand
CTGCATGGTCGCGGACCTGCGTCACGTGCTGGTGGACGACCTCATGAGCGCCCCGCCCATCGTGGCCGCGCCAGAGACCAGCGTGGCCGAGATTTCGGAACTGTTCACCGCGCGCGCCATCAACCGCCTGCCCATCTGTGACGCGGACCGGCGGGTGCTGGGTCTTGTCACCCGGAGCGACCTTGTCGGCTCCATGTGCGTGGGGAGGTGAGCGGTGGAGTATTTCAAGAAAATGCGCGGCACGACGCAAAGCCCGCCACGCGTGGGCCTGGCCGAGGTGGCGTGGTCCTGGGTGGGTGCGTTCGTGGGTATCGCGGCCGTGGGCCTTTTGCACGTCCGGCTCATGGACCAGATCGGCCTGGCGCTCATGATCGGTTCTTTCGGAGCCACGGCCGTGCTGGTGTATGGCGCCATCCGCAGCCCCCTGGCCCAACCGAGAAATGTGATCGGAGGGCATGTCCTTTCCGCCCTGGTTGGTGTATGCATGCAGCAGGCTCTGGGCTCCACGCCCTGGCTGGCGGCCGCCGTGGCCGTGGCCACGGCCATCGCCCTCATGCACCTGACCAAGACCCTGCATCCTCCGGGCGGCGCCACGGCGCTGATCGCCGTTATCGGCGGGGATGCGGTGCACAATCTGGGATATCTGTACCCCTTTGTTTCGGCCGGGCTTGGAGCCGTGGTTCTGGTGCTGGTCGCCCTGGCCGTCAACAATATCCCCAAAAACCGGCGGTATCCGGAATTTTGGTGGTAGCCCGCGCAAATGCCCGGGCCGTGCCGGAAACGAAATATTCACGATGATCAACAATGGAGGGACAGTCGGATGCGCAGAAAAACAATCACGAAGGGTGTGTCCTGGATGGGCGCAGTCCATTGGGACCGGCGGCTTTTTGATGCGCTCGTTCCCCTGCCGGACGGCACGACCTACAACGCCTATCTGGTTGAAGGTAGCGAGAAGACGGCGCTCATCGACGCCGTGGACCCGGACATGGTCGATACGCTCTTGGAGCACCTGGAAGGCGTGGACAGGCTTGACTACCTGGTTTCGCAGCATGCGGAACAGGACCATTCCGGGACCATCGCCGTGGTCCTGGATCTGTACCCGGAGGCCGTGGTCGTCACCAACGCCAAGGCCAAGGCCATGCTCATGGATTTGCTGCTGATTCCCGAGGACAGATTCCGCGTCGTCGAGGACGGCGAA
>RZYB01000431.1 GCA_009930495.1 Deltaproteobacteria bacterium | reverse complement strand
GGCCTTGTACATGGGCAGGCGGTCGCGCAGGCGTTTGATGAAGGCCTGGGTACGGGCTTTCAGGGCGTCGTCCATGTCCGCGACCACGCCGCCAAAGGTGAAGGAGGCGTAGGTCAGGCGCGAGCCGGTCAGATCCTGGAGGATGTCCAGAAGCTCTTCGCGGTCGTCAAAAGCGTACAGAATGGGCGTGAAGGCTCCCAGATCCAGCAGGTACGCGCCCCACCACAACAAATGCGAGGAAATGCGGTTCAGTTCGCAGGTGATGACGCGCAGGTATTCGGCCCGTGGCGTGGGCGGCGTGCCGCCGAGTTTTTCGACCGCGCCGACAAAGGCCCAGTTCCAGGCCAGGGCGTGGAGGTAGTCCACCCGGCCCATGTTGGTGATGAACTGGGCGTAGTTTTTCACTTCGGCCATCTTTTCGTGCATGCGGTGGATGTAGCCCAACACGGGTTCGGCGCGCAGGATATATTCGCCATCAATTTCCAACATGACGCGCAGAACGCCGTGGGTGGACGGATGTTGCGGCCCCATGTTCAGGATGAGGCTGTTTTCCTGTTGTCCTTGCTCAAAATGCTGGGTGTAAAAGCCGCGCTCGGCGATCTGTTCCTTGCTGAACATCATGCCTCCTCCTTCTCGGCCTGGGGCGCGGCCCAGGGAAAGAGGGTCGCCAGGGCCGCCTTGGATTTGTCGTCCTTTTTGAGCGGCGGCGTTTCCACGTCCGGCGGCAACAGGAGCGGGAGCAGATTTTTGTGCCCGGTGAAGACCGTGCCGTAGAAGTCGAAGCATTCGCGCTCATGCCAGTCCGCGCCCGGATAGATGTCCGAGACGGTCTCGATGGCGTTGGCCGGGGTCACGGCCATGACGCTGACCCGGCCCGGACAATCAAAATGATCGTAATGATACAGCACCAACGAGCCTTCCCGGACCTCGGACACGGTCACGTCTTCCAGATGCAGGCCGTGCTGGCGGCACAGGGTCGCGGCCTGGCGGACATGCTCCGGAGCGACGAAGATGGAATAGGTGAGTCCCGT
This sequence comes from Deltaproteobacteria bacterium, assembly GCA_009930495.1. Lineage (NCBI taxonomy): Bacteria > Pseudomonadati > Myxococcota > Myxococcia > Deltaproteobacteria bacterium. The sequence goes on along the minus strand of RZYB01000431.1, from coordinate 171 downwards.
TCGGGCCGGGTTTTGAGCCGTAGCCGCGATATGGGGCAGGGCGGCCAGAAAATGATCGCTCATGGTTCGATCCCTCCCTTGGCCTCGGGCCACCAGCGTTTGCCGGAGATTTTCTCCTGGAGCAGGAACAGGCCTTCCAAAAGTCCCTCGGGCCGGGGCGGACAACCAGGA
>RZYB01000430.1 GCA_009930495.1 Deltaproteobacteria bacterium | reverse complement strand
TTCGGATCAGGCCAGTTCGGCGCGCAGCCGGTGCGCGGCCTCGACCATGTTCCGCAGGGACGCCAGGGTTTCCGGCCAGTCGCGGGTTTTGAGGCCGCAGTCCGGATTGACCCACAGCCGTTCCTTGGGGATGCGTTCCAGGGCGCGGCGCAGGAGGTCGGTCATTTCCTCGGTCGAGGGTACGCGCGGGCTGTGGATGTCGTACACGCCGGGGCCGATTTCATTGGGGTAGTCGAATTTCCGGAAGGCTTCGAGCAGCTCCATCTTGCTTCGGCTGGACTCGATGCTGATGACGTCGGCGTCCATGGCCGCGATGGAGCCGATGATGTCATTGAACTCGCTGTAGCACATGTGGGAATGGATCTGGGTGGAGTCGGCCACGCCGGAGGTGGCGATGCGGAAATTCTCCACGGTCCAGGCCAGATAGGCGTTTCGGTCCACGCCCTTGATGGGCATGCCCTCGCTGAAGGCGGCCTCGTCGATCTGGATGAGGCGCACCCCGGCTTGCTCCAGATCGAGCACTTCGGCCCGGATGGCCAGGGCCAGCTGGCGGCAGACCTCGGCGCGGCTCAGGTCGTCACGCACGAAACTCCAGCACAGGATGGTCACCGGCCCGGTGAGCATGCCCTTCATGGGCTTTTTGGTCAGGGACTGGGCGTGGGTGATCCAGTCCACGGTCATGGGCCGGGGCCGCGTGATGTCTCCGTAAATGACCGGCGGCTTCACGCAGCGGCTGCCGTAGCTCTGCACCCAGCCGTTTTGGGTGAAGCAGAATCCATCCATCTGCTGGCCGAAGTATTCCACCATGTCGTTGCGTTCGGGTTCGCCATGGACCAGCACGTCAAGCCCCAGATCTTCCTGGATTTCAACCACGCGCCGGATTTCCTCGCGCAGATAGGCCTCATAGTGCTCCCGGTCGATGTCACCGGCTCGGAAGCTGGCGCGCTGTTGGCGGATTTCTGGGGTCTGGGGAAAGGAGCCGATGGTCGTCGTGGGCAGCAGGGGCAGATTCAGCCAGGCCTGGGCCGCCTTGCGCGTCGAATAGGGGTTGGCGCGGGTGGTCATGCCCGCGTCGATACCGGCGCACGCCGCGCGCACCGCCGGGTTGACCACCTTTGGGCTTTGGGCGCGGGAGCGGATGGCGGCCGCGTTGTCGGCAAGGATGCCGGCGTGGTCCTGGCCGGCCATGACCTGCCCGAGAACCCGGATTTCCGCGCATTTCTGGGTGGC
>RZYB01000429.1 GCA_009930495.1 Deltaproteobacteria bacterium | reverse complement strand
AAGAACCTTTAAATGATTCTTTGGGAGAAGATGATATGAATCGAAATAGGCGTTCACTACTTGAAGAAAAGAGGCGACTTTTAAGAGAGGAAAAGAGACTAAGATATAGAGTTGCTTATTTGGAATCATTGCTAAAAATTAACGGTATCAACGAAAAGGATATCGCTAAAAAAAAATAAATATTTAGCAATTCAAAAAGCCAATATACCTAATTATGACAAAATTAATATAAGTTTATTTTGCTCTGTAGCTGATATATCTAGAGACTCATACTATCAATATCTTAAGTATTTAAAGAATCAGAATTCTGATAATGAGCGTTATAATAAATTCATATCAGAAGTTCAAGAAGAAACAGGTTATGGAGTTGGGTATCGCAGAATGACTGCAAAGATAAACAAAGAATTTGATGTCAAAGTTAATACTAAACGTATAAGACGACTTATGAATGAGAATGACAAGTTATCTGTCGTAAGACGTAAAAGGCTTACAGAAGTGCAATATAAACGTCGTAAAGAGCAAAAAGACAATTTACCAAAGGACCTTCTTAGAATGAATTTCTTTTCTGGAATACCCAGAAAGATCTTTGTTGAAGATATAACTTATGTGTTTACATTTGAGCAAATGTTTTATCTAAATACCATAGAAGATTTATTCAATAAGGAGATTGTTGCCTGGTGTATTGGTACAAGTCCTGATGCAGATTTATGTGTTTCAACTGTAATGAAACTTAAAGAATATTTGGGCTCTCTAGAGGGGATAATTCTACACTCAGATGCTGGATCAACATATACTGGTTACAAATATAGAGATTGTCTAAAAGACTTAGAAATTGTTCAAAGTATTAGCAAAGGTTCTTGCTATTACAATGCTGTGATGGAATCCTTTAATGGAGTTTACAAAACAGAAGGAGCTTATAATTGGTTTGGAAAAACTAGGTATTTGAGTCGTAGAATAAGCGCTGAAAAGGTGCTTGAAAAAACAAGATGGTTTCTGCCTTATTACAACAATATTAGATTAAAACAAGAACTTGGTTTTTTGAGTCCTGTTGAATATTTAAAGAAGAATCCAAAAGGAACTCTTCCAATGATAATAAGATAACCTTGACTTTAATCTAGAATCTGATAATCTAAAGATGTAATAAACCTGTAATCCTTAATGGATGCAGTCATCAATAATCTGTAGGTTTGATGGTTTCAGTCAATTCAAATAGTGTCAGGCTAAATGGGTGCATATCA
>RZYB01000428.1 GCA_009930495.1 Deltaproteobacteria bacterium | reverse complement strand
CGGCTCTCCTCATCGTCCATCTCATCCATGATCTGCAGAAGCGCTTCAAAGGTCTTCTCGATGGTCACCCGATCCTTCTCGCGGTTGTACTCGGCGACGATCTCCTCGTAATGTCTTTGGAAATCGGTTCGCAGGGGATTCTGCCGGAGCAGACGCTGCAGGCGTTGTTCGATGGCGGTTTTCAGATTCTGCACGGTGGTGCGCTTGGCCGAGCTGCGCTCGAACTCCCGGCGCAACCGGTCGAAGTCGATCTTGCTGATATCGTATGGTGGCGACTCTTCAGCAACAGCCGGCCCTGTCTGTGTTTCAATCGCCTCATCGACCACCTGATGCAGTTGACGGATGATGTCGGTGATGTCCGCCCGCTCGCGGTCCTGTTGCAGGCTTTTATAGACGATGTTGATCGCGTCGAAGTCGCTCCGGCAATCATTGACGCCTTCGATGGTGATGCAGGCCTTGAACTTCGAGAACACCGCCCGGCACATCACCTCGAATCGCTTTCTCGTCTCATCGTTTTCGTTCGCCGCCTCCTTGGCGGCGAGAATCGCCGCATTTCGGGCAAATCCGGTCTGCCCAATTATCCCATCCAAGGACGCGTTTCGCTCTTCCAAGAAGGATCGGACAAAGGCAATCGCCTCACGAAGATCGGCCAGCAATTCCTCATCGGGCTTGGCCGGTTCGGTCTCGCCGCCATCGCCACCGCGTCCGTCGTCTCCCGTTCCGGCAAAGGTCGCCAGCGCCTTGCGCAGGTTTTTCAGGATGCCGCAGTAATCGACGATCATCCCGTTGTTCTTGCCTTCGCTCACCCGGTTCGCCCGGGCAATGGCCTGCATCAGCGTGTGCGCCTTGAGCGGCTTGTCCAGGTACAGGGTGGAGAGGCTGGGGACATCAAAACCGGTCAGCCACATGGCACAGACGATGGCAACACGAAACGGGTGCTCCTCGGCCTTGAACGCATCGTCCAGCGACAGCCGCTGCATCTGTACGGGCGATTCATGAATCGCCCGTACGGGATTTCGCATGGCCTCGGGCAGGTCGATGCCTTCCTTGATCAGGCGGCGGTGCGGGGTGATGTCCAACTCCCATTTACGGAACTTCTCGACCTCGCCCTGTTCCTCGCTGACAACCACCGCCATCCGGGTCTGGCGCATCCACTCGATCTGACGTCGCCGATAGATCTCCTCCTGCTCATCCTGTACGGGCGATTCATGAATCGCCCGTATCAACTCGCTGATTCGCTCATTC
>RZYB01000427.1 GCA_009930495.1 Deltaproteobacteria bacterium | reverse complement strand
TTCCGCACTGAAATCCCCCAAGGCGATGGCGGACGTGAAGGCTTCGATGTTGTGGATGGGACGGACCACCAGTCGGTTGACGACGACGACCACGATCATGGCCAGCAGCAGGACCGCGCCGGTGCCAATGCCGAGCAGAATATTGCGTTGCAAGGTCGCGGTCTCGGTCAGGTCATCCACGTAGGCGTTCAGGCACAGGGTCCAGCCGGTTTCGGGATCGGTGAAGAAGGATTGGTATTTGCGTTCACCCTTCCAGTCGTAAAACAGTTCTCCGTTTTTTTGGTTCAGGGTCTGGCGGATGAAATCGCTGCCGTTGAAATCCTGGAGGAGGAGGTTTTTGTCCATGGCGTGGGCGATGACCTTGCCCGTGGCGTCAAGCATGTAGGCATAGCCCCGCGTGCCGAAGCGCGGCGGATCGATGAAGGCCTGGGTGAAGACCTCCCATTTGGGGAACACGCCGATGCCGCCCTTGACCACGCCGCCCGCGCCCTTGACGGCCAGGACCACGGGAAAGGTCAGGTCGGCGGCGCCACTCGATTTGGCGCTGAGGATTTCCTGGCCGAAATATGTGTCCTGACCCTGGGCAATGGCCCGGACATAATCGCGGTCGGCCCGGCTTTGGCCGCTCAAATCCTGGCCCTCGGCGTTGTAGCCGGCGATGATTGAGCCCTTGGCGTCAAAGAGAAACATGGTGCGATAGTCCGGGTTGGCCTTGATGTATTCACGCAGGCGTTCGCGGGCCCGTTCGGGTTGGCCGTCAAAGGCTTCGAGGATGGCCTGCTGGGTGGCCAGGGTGCGTACGAGGGCTTCGTGTCCGGCCATGTAGCGATTCAAGGCGGTGTGCGTGGCGGCACCGATATGGCGCATGGACTGTTGTTGCAGGGCCAGCGTCTGCTCGTATGAGGAGCGCGAAACGTAGGCAACGATGGCCACGACGGCCAGGAGCACGGCCACCGTGATGGTGCTGACAAGAACGGTGTTGATGTTTTTTTTGAACATGGCGTGATTTCCTCGTGGTGAGCTTGTGTTCCGTGGACGAGGGTACGGGCGTGCCGTCCAGGGAACATGACGTTGGGATCGAAACGGGGCGGTCTAGCCCGTGCCGGACTGGCCGAGTGCGCCGGTTTTGTTCGCGGCCAGGAAGGCGCAGACGCATTGCAGGCAGAGCTGCGCGCCCGCGTTGCGGACGAGGTGCCCCATGGCGAATTCATGACTGGCGGCGGTGCGGTACGGACGGTTCGAGGTCAGGGCCTCGTACACGTCGGCCACGGCCAGGAT
>RZYB01000426.1 GCA_009930495.1 Deltaproteobacteria bacterium | reverse complement strand
AAAAATTGGAGTCGAACACGACGCGCGACGCAGCCCAGCAGGAGCGTTTGCGGGAACTTGGCTGGCGCGTCCTGGTCGTCTGGGAATGCCAACTCGGCGATACCACGAAACTGACGGACACGATCAGGCATTTCTTGGATAATTTTGGAGAACCAACATGAAATCCGTTGAACTTTTCGCCGGAGCCGGAGGCTTGGCCCTGGGCGTCACCCTCGCGGGCTTCGAATCCCTGGCCGTGGTGGAATGGGACAAATGGGCCTGCGACACGATACGGGAAAACAAGCGGCGCGATTTTCCCCTGGTTCGCGATTGGCCGCTGTGGGAAGGCGATGTGCGCTCGTTTGACTGGCGGGCGCTGCCCGAGGACATCGACCTGCTCGCGGGTGGGCCGCCATGCCAGCCATTCTCCATGGGCGGCAAGCACAAGGCCAATGGGGACAAACGCGACATGTTTCCCGCCACCGTCGACGTGGTGAGAACATTGCGCCCGAAAGCCTTCATCGTCGAAAACGTGAAGGGCCTGACCAGGTCCAGCTTCGCGAACTACTACCAGTACATTCTCTTGCAGCTTGAGTTTCCGGAAGTCGCGAGAAAACCGGAAGAAGATTGGGCGGACCACCTCAAACGCCTCCAGGGCGAAAAGACATCCGGAGCGTTGCACGGATCGGGCCTGACCTACAACGTCGTGCCCACGCTGGTGAACGCGGCCGACCATGGCGTTCCGCAAAAGAGGGAACGGGTCTTCATTGTCGGCTTCCGCGCCGACCTGGGTGTCGAGTGGTCTTTCCCCGCTCCCACGCACGGCCTCGACGCGCTGCTGCATGCCCAATGGGGGAGCGGCGAGTATTGGGAGCGCCATGACGTGCCCAGATCGGCGCGTCCGGCGCTTCCGACGGGCATGGCGGCGAGAATCCGCAAACTCGGATATCTCATCGATCCTCCACGGGAAAAGCCGTGGCGCACGGTGCGGGATGCACTGGCCGACGTCGGCGATCCGCGCCAGTCCGGCGGCGACTTTTTGAACCATGTCTTTCAGGATGGCGCGCGGGTCTATCCGGGACACACCGGCAGCCCGCTGGATCTTCCCGCCAAGACCCTCAAGGCGGGAGACCATGGCGTTCCGGGAGGCGAAAACATGATGGTTCTCGAGGACGGCCGCGTGCGGTATTTCACGGTTCGAGAATCCGCGCGGCTGCAAACCTTTCCGGATGGATACATTTTCCATGGGTCCTGGACGGAAACCATGCGCCAGCTCGGAAACGCCGTTCCCGTCATCCTGGGACGCA
>RZYB01000425.1 GCA_009930495.1 Deltaproteobacteria bacterium | reverse complement strand
GCCTTGGCCAAGCTGGTGGGTGACGACACCCTTCGTGCCGTTGTGCGTCACGCCGAAGCAGGGCAATTCAGACCGCGCTCCTGGGCGTATTGGCATTACCGGCTTGGATTGGCGGAAGTGGGGCATGTGCCGGAGATGCCCCGACGGAGGTTTGTTGAACCATGATTCTACACCCCTGCATGGCCATCTTGCCGCCACCACAGCAACGTGTATGGCCTCAGCTTAAGCCGACAGTCGGCCTTGGGTTTGTACTCTATGGGGGAACGGCCATTGCTCTGCGGCTTGGGCACAGGCATTCCGTGGATTTTGATTTTTTTTCGGATATCCACCTGGACAAAACGCAGTTACTACAAAGTATGCCGTGGTTGACACAAGCCACTGTTGTTCAGGACGAGCGCGATAGCCTGACTTTTTTGGTTTCAGACACGGGGGAAAATAGAGAACCCGTCAAAATTTCTTTTTTTGGCGCCGTCGATTTTGGCCGGGTCGGAGAGCCTGACCTGACCAAGGATGGGGTTTTGTGCGTGGCCTCACTTGCCGATTTGATGGCGACCAAGGTTAAAGTCATTCTGCGGCGCGCGGAATCCAAAGACTATAAAGACATCGCGGCCATGATCCGAGCAGGAGAGGATCTCGCCAGAGGCCTTGCAGCAGCTAAAATTTTTTTTGGCCCCAATTTTCAGCCGAGTGAAAGCCTACGGGCTCTGGTTTTTTATGAAGATGGCGATCTGCAGGAACTCAACCCGGACGACAAAAAGGTCTTGGTGCAAGCCGTGAGCGAGGTTCGCGATCTTCCCGATGTCTGCATCCGATCCAACCATCTGTCATAATGTTTAGCATCCAACCAACGCATTTTTAAGGAGGACTCATGAATTTCCAGACCATCCCCCGCTCCAGGACCGATATCCAGACCATGAACGCCTTTTTGCGCGGCGTTTTCAACTGGATGTCCGTGGGCCTGGGTCTGACCGCCTTGGTCGCCCATGGCGTGGCCACGACCCCGGCCATCGCCAACGCCATTTTTTCCAATCCCATTTTGTTTTGGGGCCTGATCCTGGCCGAATTCGGATTGGTCCTGGGTCTGTCCGGCGCGGTGCACCGCATGTCCGCCGCCACGGCCACCGGGCTGTTCTTGTTGTACAGTGCCCTGAACGGAGCAACGCTGTCGTCGATTCTTTTGGTGTACACGACTGCCTCGATCTTCAAGGCGTTCATTGTCTGCACCGGCATGTTCGCCATGATGAGCGTCTACGGCGCGACCACCAAAAAGGACCTGACCGGCTGGGG
>RZYB01000424.1 GCA_009930495.1 Deltaproteobacteria bacterium | reverse complement strand
TCCGAAGTATTTGCCGATGGAGAAGGGGAGTAGGGTTGCTCCGAAAAAACCGACCGCGAACATTCCGCCCAGGATGGCGGCGACCATTTCGCCAGGATCCATGTGTTTTTGATGACGCATATCGACGGCCCTCCCGTTTATCCCGTCCATACATCCCAATGGAAATGACGCCAAGGGTCGGGCGGGGGCTGGATTGCCACGGCCGAAGCGGCCTCGCAATGACGAGTATCTCTGCCGTGATGGCATGGAGAGGCAATGGCGCGCATAAACTCCGTCATTGCGAGAAGCCAGGCTCTGCGTGGGAGTCCGCGACGAAGCAATCCAGGTTTTCTGTCTTCCGGATTGCATCGCTGTGCTCGCAATGACGGAAAGGAAGATGGACCAAAGCGATGGTTCTTTATCGTGATCATTCCACGATCACCTCGGACAAATCCCGCCATTGCGGATTGATTGATTCAATCAGGGCAAGCTTCCTTTTGCGGTTTCCCGCCTTGATCTGCTTTTCTCGAAAGATGGCGTTGTGCATGTTGTCGTGCGGTTCGTACCAGACGAGCAAGGTGCAGCCGTATTTCCCCGTGAATCCGGACATCCCTTGTTTATGCTGATGGACGCGCTGTACGAGGTTGGAGGTGACGCCGGTATAGAGGGTGCCGTTTCTTTTGTTGGCCATGATGTAAACGCATGGTTGCATGGTTTTCATAGTGATTCCATTATATTAGGAGATTGGCGTAGATAGACACCGTCATTGCGAGAAGCCAGGCTCTGCGTGGGAGTCCGCGACGAAGCAATCCAGGACAGGGTGCTGAATTGGCGTAAGGCCCATGGTGTGTGTGAGCGTCTGGATTGCCACGGCCGAAGCGGCCCACGCAGAGCCTGGCTTCTCGCAATGACGAACGCATCGGCTGTCACGGCATATAAATGCACTGGCGTACATAAACACCGTCATTGCGAGGAGTCCGCGACGAAGCAATCCAGAGGAAGGCGTGAACGCGGCGCAAGACCAGTGTGTGCGGAAGTCTGGATTGCCACGGCCGAGGCGGCCTCGCAATGACGAATACATCGATCGTGATGGCATATAAACGCAGTGGCGCACATAAATTCCGTCATTGCGAGAAGCCAGGCTCTGCGTGGGAGTCCGCGACGAAGCAATCCATGGCTCATGTTTTCTGGATTGCTTCGCTCCGCTCGCAATGACGGAGAGATATATGAATTTATCCCAAATACCCCCGCTCGCCCTGGCGGATCAGGCCGTGGGTGGCCAGGGAGGCGGCGACCGGGGCGATGCTCGTGGCGGACGCGCCTTTGAGGCG
>RZYB01000423.1 GCA_009930495.1 Deltaproteobacteria bacterium | reverse complement strand
GGAGAATTCCACAAAGCCGCCGGCCATGTCGAAGGCCCCGTTCATGACCTCCAGCATGAACTCGATCATCGGGCCACGGTTCCGCTGCACCCACTCGGCCATCCCGGAGATTTCGTCGGAGAAGGCGGCGGCGAGGGCGCCCTTGATGCCGTCCGCGGCCAGTTCGATGTTCCGTTTCGCGGACTCGATCTGGGTGGCCGCATTGTCGGCCATCGTGGTCAGGGCGCGTTCAGCGGCACCGGCAGCACCCTCAACCCCGCCGATCTGATCGACAGCGGTGGACAGGTTCAGCCCGCCCAGGGCGGCAGCCATGTCCTCTGCCTGGGTGCCGAACAGTTCGACCGCGAGCCGGGACCGCTCCGCCGGGTCCTCGACACTGCTGAGGGCGGTGAGAATCTGGTCGAGGGCCTCCCGCGCCGGGGGGCCACCCTCGGAGAATGCCCGTGACATGGCCTCACCGTCGAGCCCCAGCTGTTCAAGGGCGGGGCCGGCGGTGTCGTCGAGTTCCTTGACCTTGATGGACAGTTCCTTGAGTGCGTCCGCCACCTTGTCGGCGTTGAACGCGGCCCCATCCATGCCTTGGATGAGGAGGCCGGTGGCCTCCTCACCGGAGAGGCCCATGTCACGGAAGTGGGTCGAGTACTCGGTGAGGGTGTCGAGGAAATCCTGAGAGGCGTCGGCCCCGTTCTGGTACCCGGCCACGAGGATATCGAAAGCATCCTCGGCGCTGTCCGCCAGTCCGGCCTTGATCATCTGCCCGGCGGCGCGGGCCGCTTCTGGGATGTCCGCCTCCATGATGTCCGTGATGCCAGACAGGGAGGCGATGACACGTTCGATCTCCGCCTCGGTGGCGTCCGCGTCGATGAGCCCCTGTTCGAGGGCGGTTCGGGCGGTGCTGAGATTGGACTCTACGGAGTCGCCCCACGCGTTCGCGTACGCTTCCCCGGCGGCACGCCCGAACCGGCGGGACGTGGCCTCATCCAGCCCGGTGCGGGCGGAGAACAGGTCCTCCCGCGCCTCGATCGCGAGGCCATCCTGGATGCCCTTGAACAGGGCGGTCCCGATAGCAGCCCCGATACCGACGATGGCCCCGGCGATGGGGATGGCGGTCAGGGCGGCGATGATGCCCTTGGACAGGCCCTGCCCGGCCTCGTCCCCCGCGGGTGTGCCCGCCTCACCGACGTCATCAATGGCCTGCTCGGCCTTCGAGGCGTCGGCGGTGACGACCATCTCGGCCTTCGCGCCACGCAACGCGGACAGCCGGTTCTCCGCCGCGTCGAGCTTCTTCTGCGCGGCCTCCGTGTCCGCGG
>RZYB01000422.1 GCA_009930495.1 Deltaproteobacteria bacterium | reverse complement strand
ACGCCCGAGCCGCTTGGCTTCGCTTTCGACAAGCCCCCGAAACTTCTCCAACTGGAAAAATGAGTTAAAGACGATGTGGTCGGCCGTGGTGCACAAATCAAAAATATCGCCTTGGGCATAGCCGGCCGCGAAGGCATGCACCTCGCGCCCGAATTCTTCCCGTCCAAGCCGGGCCTCATGGGGAGAACTGGCACAAACCCCATCCAAAACCTCGCGCAAAATCGGAAAAACGCTCCACATGGCAAAGCCCTTGAGCGCCAACAGAATCTTGCAGCCCGTGCGCTCCTTGACCCCGGCCAAAACGTCCAGATTGCGGCGGATAAGACCCAGGTCGACCACGAAGCTCGGCGTGGCGACCTGGTGCGCGTCGAAGCGGTACGCGGTGCGCCCGTCCATCACAGATCCACCACCACCCAGGGCAGGCCGTGGAGGTTGAGCTTATCCATGAATGGATCGGGATCGAGCTGCTCCATGTTGAAGACGCCCGCGCCGCGCCATTTGCCGGTCAGCATCATCATGGCGCCGATCATGGCCGGCACGCCCGTGGTGTAGGAAATGGCCTGGGAGCCGACCTCGCGGTAGGCCTCTTCGTGGCTGCAGATGTTGTAGATGTAGGCCTTGCGCTCACGCCCATCCTTGATGCCTTTCATGACGCAGCCGATGCAGGTCCGGCCCTTGGTCAGCGGCCCCAGGGAACCGGGCTCGGGCAGCACGGCTTTCAAAAACTGCAGGGGCACGATCTTCTGGCCCTGATAGTCCACGGGCTCGATGGAGGTCATGCCAATTCCCTCCAGAACCTTCAAATGGTTGAGATAGTTCTGGGAAAAGGTCATCCAGAAACGCGCGCGCTTGAGGCCCCGGATGTTCCGGACCAGGGATTCGAGTTCCTCGTGGTACATGAGGTAGCAGTCCTTGGAACCGATACCCTCGGGGAAGTCGTAGCTCATGCGCCAGGACAGGGGATCGGTCTCGACCCATTCGCCCCGTTCCCAATAGCGACCGCGCTGGGTGATCTCGCGGATATTGATCTCGGGATTGAAATTGGTCGCAAAGGGCTGGCCGTGATCGCCCGCATTGCAGTCGATGATGTCCAGTTCATGGATTTCATCAAAAAGATGTTTTTGGGCGTAGGCGCAGTAGACGTTGGTCACGCCAGGATCGAAGCCCGAGCCCAAAAGCGCCATGAGGCCCTTGGCCTTGAAGCGATCCTGGTAGGCCCACTGCCATTTGTACTCGAACTTGGCCTCGTCCAGGGGCTCGTAATTGGCCGTGTCCAGATAATCCACGCCCGTTTCCAGGCAGGCGTCCATG
>RZYB01000421.1 GCA_009930495.1 Deltaproteobacteria bacterium | reverse complement strand
GGGAGTGTTCAAAAATCTGTGTCAGCATCGAGTAGTTCCTAAAATTGTATCATAAATTTAAAGCCTTATTGAGTCTGCCCTCGAAATAAATCGAGAGTTGAGAGAGGGTAAGGCTCCAATTTCGAATAGGCATTGTCCATTTTTTTTCTGCATTTTTGATTCCCATAAACAATAATTTGAGTAAGCTATCATCATTTGGAAAAGCTCCTTTGGTCTTTGTGAGTGTTCGAAACTGGCGATGAACGGATTCAATAATATTGGTGGTATAAATAACACGTCTAATATCTTCTGGATACTGAAAGTACATTGAGAGATTCTCCCATTTGTTACGCCAAGATTGAAAAACAATAGGGTATTTTTTACCCCATTTTTCTTCCAGTTTATCCAGTTCATTTTCAGCTTCTTCTTTGGAAAATGCTTGATAGACTGCTTTAAGTTCACTAGCAAATTGCTTTTGATTGATTGAGCCTATAAACCTGAGGGAATTGCGTATTTGATGGACGATACACAGCTGAACTTCTGTATTGGGAAATACTGAAGTGATAGCTTCAGGGAATCCTTTAAGTCCATCGACTGAGGCAATCAATATATCTTTCACTCCACGGTTTTGCAGATCTGTGAGCACTTGTAACCAGAACTTTGCTCCTTCACTTTCACCTAAATAAAGTCCAAGTATCTCTTTTTTGCCATCGGTTCTAACACCTAGTACGGTATAAAAGGCTTTAGAGATATAACGTCCTTCATCTTTGACTTTATAGTGAATGGCATCTAAAAATATAAAGGGATAGAGCTCTTCCAAGGGACGAACTCGCCATTCTTGTAGCATGGGTAGGATTTTATCGGTTACTGCACTTATCGTGGCTTTAGAGAAGCCCACTCCATAAATCTCTTCGATATGATCTGCTATTTGGCTATAACTGTTGCCAAGGGCATAGAGTGAGAGTATCTTTTGTTCTATTTGATCGGACATATGGGTCTGATTTTTCTTTACAATTTGAGGCTCGAATGTGCCTGCTCTATCTCGTGGCACATCTAGCTCAAAACTACCTACTTCACTCTTCATGGTTTTAGAGCTACTGCCGTTTTTACGGTTTTTTACTAAATCCTGTGTTAGATGGGATTCTATCTCTGCTTGAAGCGCTGCTTCTGTCAGTTGTTTAATCAATGGAGCCAGTGCTCCATCTTTCCCACCAAGGGCTTTGCCCTCACGAATCTGTTGTAATATTGCCTCTGTGTCTATCTGAAATTCCATCGTTCAATCCTTGTGTCTTTGAAATACTACCTGATTGACACAGATTTTCTAACGCTCCC
>RZYB01000420.1 GCA_009930495.1 Deltaproteobacteria bacterium | reverse complement strand
GGGACCGTTCAGAATTCTGTGTCAATCGGGTAAAATAACAAATACCCAAGGACACAGATATGAAGATAGAAATAGACGTAGAGCAATTTGCTCAAGATATTAAAGCCGGCAAGAGTATTGGTGGCTCAAATGGAGCCTTAGGATCACTCATCAAACAGCTAACCGAAGCCGCGCTAGCAGCTGAGATAGATTCGCACCTCTCCCAAGACCTCAATAGAAATCGAAAAAATGGCTATAGTTCAAAGACTATGAAAAGCGATCATGGTGCCTTTGAACTTGATGTTCCAAGAGACCGTAACGGTAGCTTTGAACCTGAAATCGTAAAGAAAAACCAGACTAGCATGACGAGTGAAATCGAAGAGAAGATTCTTTCTCTTTTTGCACTGGGCAACAGCTATTCCCAGATAGCCAAACACATAGAGGATTTTTACTGCGTAGGCTTCTCTAAAGCTACTATAAGCGCCGTAACCGACAAGATAATACCAATGCTTCAAGAGTGGAAAACAAGACCCTTAGAAGCTGTGTATCCATTTATATTCTTAGATGCCATTCACTACAAAGTAAAAGAGGATGGTCGCTACATCTCAAAAGCATTTTATACAGTACTTGGTGTTCGAGTGGATGGCAAGAAAGAAGTCTTGGGACTTTACCTCAATGAAAGTGAAGGCGCCAAATTCTGGCTACAGGTGCTTACCGATTTGCAAAACCGTGGCGTTAAAGATATCCTCATTGCTTCGGTAGATGGGCTTAAAGGCTTTCCAGAAGCGATAAACTCAGTCTTTCCAGATACAGAGGTGCAACTCTGTGTAGTTCACCAAATACGCAACAGTCTCAAATATGTGGGCTCTGCTTATCAAAAACAATTTGCTAAAGAACTCAAAGCCGTCTATCAAGCTTTTACCAAAGAAGAAGCAGAATTTGAGCTTGATAAGTTGGAAGAAAAATGGGGTAAAAAATACCCTATCGTCTTTCAATCTTGGAGAAATAAATGGGATAATCTATCTGTCTACTTCCAATATCCAGAAGATATACGTAGAGTTATTTACACAACTAATATCATCGAATCAGTCCACCGCCAGTTTAGAACTCTAACGAAAACCAAAGGTGCTTTTCCCAATGATGATAGCCTGCTAAAACTACTTTATATGGGGATTCAAAATGCCCAGCAAAAATGGAGTATGCCAATTAGAAACTGGAGCTTAACAATCTCTCAATTAGCCATTCACTTTGAGGGACGGCTTGATGATGCATTAAACTTATGATACAATTTTAGGAATTATCCGATGCTGACACAGAATCTTGAACACTACC
>RZYB01000419.1 GCA_009930495.1 Deltaproteobacteria bacterium | reverse complement strand
AATTTCTACATCATGCTCGTCGGCGAGACGGCCCTTTTTGGCGCGGCCCTGTTTCTGGCCTACGCGCTGCGTTTTGAATTCGACATTCCAGCGGATTTTTTCCGCCAGATGCTGCGCCTGCTGCCCCTGAGCGTGGCCGTCAAGCTGGCCTTTTTCGCCGTGTCCGGCCTGTACCGGGGCATGTGGCGGTACACGGGTCTGGCCGACCTGTGGCGCATTGGCCAGGCCGTTGTCTTGGCCGAAATCGCGCTCATCGTGTACTTGGTTTTTGTTCGCAATTTTCACGGGTATCCACGTTCGGTCTTCATTCTCGACCCGCTTCTGGCCTTTGTCCTGGCCTGCGGGGCACGGGTCTTGATCCGTTCCGTGTACGAATTTTCCGCCCGACCCGGCGAATGGATGGCCACCTTTCTGCCCGTCCGCGCCCCCCGAAACGGTCCCAGGGTGTTGATCGTGGGGGCCGATGACGAAGGGGCGCGCGCCGCCAAGGAAATCAAGGAATGTCCTCATTCCGGATTATGCCTGGCCGGATTCGTGGACGACGACCCGGGACGGATTGGGCGGCATATCCATGGCGTGCCGGTCTTTGGTCCCTTGGAGCGGTTGACGGACGTGGCCCGCGCGTTGCGCATCGACGAGGTCCTGGTCACGGCCTCGCGCAGCGTCCACGCCCAGCCCCGGCATATCATGGCCGCCTGCGAGGCGGCCCAGGTGCGCATCAAGAAGCTGCCCGCCCTGGCCGATATCGCCAGCGGCAAGGTATCCATCAAGGATCTCCGGGATGTACGCTACGAGGATCTTCTTGGCCGGGCCGAAGTCCACTTGGACGTGGCCGGCATCGAGGGGTATCTCAAGGACAAGGTCGTGTTGGTCACCGGAGCGGGCGGGTCCATCGGATCGGAGCTGTGCCGCCAGATATTGCGCTTCGGGCCGCGATTGCTGGTGCTCTACGACGCTGGCGAAGCCAACCTGTACGGCATTGAAATGGAACTCAAGCACGAACGGGGCTTCGAACGCTACGTCACGGTGCTGGGCCAGGTTCAGGACGAGGCCCTCTTGGAGCGAATTTTTACCCGACATCGGCCAGAGGTCGTGTTCCATGCCGCCGCCTACAAGCATGTGCCCATGCTGGAGCTCAACCCCTGGCAGGCCGTGACCAACAACGTGCTTGGCTCCCTGCGCCTCATGGACGCGGCCGCGCGCCACGGCGTCGAACGTTTCGTGCTGGTGTCCACGGACAAGGCCGTGCGGCCGACCAATGTCATGGGCACGACCAAACGCGTGGCCGAGCTGCTCATGCGCGCCAGGAGCGGGGGCC
>RZYB01000418.1 GCA_009930495.1 Deltaproteobacteria bacterium | reverse complement strand
GACCACGTGGGTGTCGCCGGGCGCGAGGAGCTGGCCCACGATGGCGTCGATATGCGGGTGAATCAGGGGCTCGCCGCCAGTCAGGGCAAAGAGGCGGCAACCGGCGGCGCGGGCCTGGGCGGCCAGATCCAGCACGCGCTCCAGGGGCAGTTCGTCCCGCCGCGTCGGCGACGACGCGAACAGACAGTGCCGACAGGCCATGTTGCAGCGGTTGGTCAGGTGGAACCACAACTCGCTGATCCGCTCCAGATCCAGGTGGGCGCTACGGCCCGCGTAGTCCAGGGGTCGGACCTTGGGCAACCGGGCCAACAGGCCGGGCAGGCGAGAATCTCCATTGGGCGAGAATCCTGCCGCCAGGGGTGCGAGCAGGGCGTCGGCCGCGCTGGTCGGAACAAACCAATGGGGCTCCTCTGTGCTCAGATAAATGGGCGTCCGGTCGTGCAGCAGGCGGGTCCAGGGAAAGGTGGGCATGGGCGCTCCGGAATGGTCACGGGTTGCTGGGCATGGCGGCGAAAATACCCGGCAACGCGGCGTGGCGCAATGTGGGTGGCGAGCTGGGTGGCGAGAAAAAAGAAAGGTTCCGGCGAGCTTCTAACTCTTCGGAGCCTTTGGAAAACTTGGTGCCCCCACCAAGACTCGAACTTGGGCAAACCAGGATTAGGAAAGCCGTCGGGGCTTATTCGCCAGTCTTCACGCCTTGTATTTCTTGGGTTTGAGTTGCCCAGATTTGTTAGGATTTGTCCCAAATAGTGAATGAAATAGTGAATGAAAAGTTCGTTTCTGTGACTAGGAACGGGCTTTTTTTTGCGCTTGACGTGTTATCAAAAAATGATAATTTTTCATGAAATGAACATTGAATATATGTATTCACGAAGGAGAAAAGGAAATGCCCACATCTGTGCGCTTGCATGAAGACCTTGAACGACGCCTTAACGTACTGGCAACGGAAACGGGCCGGTCAAAGGCTTTTTACATTCGGGAAGCGGTCGCGGAATACCTTGACGATTTGGAAGATATTTACCTTGCAGAAAAGCGGCTTGAAGATTTGAGGGCAGGCCGAAGCCGCACCTACACGCTTGAAGAAGTGGGGGCACGCCTTGGCTTGGCAGATTGAGTTTGAAGAATCGGCGGAAAAGGATTTGTCCAAGCTGGACAGGAGAGCACAAAAAGACATCTGGGATTTTCTCCAAAAGCGAATTGCTACCCGAGAAAATCCAGGGAGAGGGTGTACGGGATTTTGTGTAAACGGTCATTTTTGATAAGCCCACATCCAGCCAAGGAGAGACAATGACCGCATCCAAAATCCTGTCCGCCGAACT
>RZYB01000417.1 GCA_009930495.1 Deltaproteobacteria bacterium | reverse complement strand
GTCCGGGCAAAGGCCTGCATGGGCGCGCGGACATTGTCGAGCACACTCATGCCCGAAAAGAGCCGGATGTTCTGGAAGGTTCGGGCCATGCCCAGGGTGGCCACCTTGTGCGGCGGCACGCCGAGAATGTCCTGGCCGGAAAAGGCGATGCGTCCGGCACTGACCGGCGTGATGCCGGTGATCAGGTTGAAAAGGGTGGTTTTGCCCGCGCCGTTGGGGCCGATGAGTCCGAAGATTTCGCCGGCGCGGACTTCGAAGCTGACGTCGTTGACGGCCATGAGGCCGCCGAACGCGCGGGACACGCCTTCAAGATTCAAGATGGCGTCCATCAGGCCACCTCCGAAGGCTTGCGGCGCAGTCCGGCCAAAAGGCCGGCGAGGCCTTGGGGCAGGTAGATGCAGGCCACGACCAGAACCACGCCGTTGATGATCAGCCGGGCATCCTTCAGGGGGCGCAGCACTTCGGGCAGGGCCACGAGCAGGGCCGCGCCCAGGAGTGGCCCCCAGATGGAGCGGGCGCCGCCGATGAGCACATAGGCCAGGCAGGCGACCGAGGCGTCGAAGCTGCTCTGGCGGGCGTTCCAGGTATTGAGGAAGGGCGCGCTCATGGCCCCGGTGATTCCGGCCAGGCCGCAGCCGATGGCGAAGGCCCGGACTTTTTCGAAGGTGGTCGGGATGCCCATGGCCTGGGCGGCCAGTTCGTCCTCGCGGATGGCCATGAAGGAGCGCCCGGTCGTGGTTTTGGTCAGACGCCAGGAAAAAAGGAGCATCAGGATGAGCAGCGGCCCGAAAAACCACAGGTAGGCCAGGCGGCTCTCGAAGGGCTGGGGAATGCCGAACAGGCCCACCGCCCCGCCGGTGACGTCCAGCACCAGGACCACGACATTGACGACCTGGACAAAGGCGACCGTGGCCAGGGCCAGATAGATGCCCTTGAGGCGCAGGGCAGGAATACCGACCAAAATTCCGAGCAGCACGCTGGCCACGATGGCGAAAAGCCATTCCACGGGATAGATGGCCCACCCCAGGGCCTCGCGCCAGGGAGCGAAAAAGGCGTTGGTGCCCATGATGGCCGCGATGTATCCGCCCAGGGAATAGAAACCGATGCTGGCCAGGGACAGCTGGCCGGCCATGAGCGGGTACCACAGGCTCATGCCGAGCAGGGCCTGCTGGATGATGGCCACGAGAAGAAATCCGTAGTTGTCGAGAAGCATGTCTAGACCTTCTGGATGATGTGGCGGCCCAAAAGGCCTTGAGGCCGGGCCAGAAGGATGACGAAGAGCATGATGAAGGCCACGGCCTCCTTCATGGACGAATAGTCGGCGGG
>RZYB01000416.1 GCA_009930495.1 Deltaproteobacteria bacterium | reverse complement strand
GACAACGGAACTCTGGAGATACCATGGGGCGTTCAACTGGCATAGCCGTTGAACTCTGACCAGGCCCAGAGGGCCTGGATTTCTATGCTGATATTAAAAATAATTTATTTGATATTGTTTTCACAACAAGCGGCTGCCCAAGCTTGCGAACAAACAGCGTTGCGTATTTTTGCTGTTTTTTGCTTCTTTTTTTCTTGAATAAGATATCGCGCATCTGCTATGTGGAACGTGAAATTGCGCGATTTTGAATGGTCTCGGAAGTGAAGCAAAAGGGGGGGGAGCATGATGAAGCCGAAAGCCTTGTTGGAGTGGTT
The DNA here is from genome assembly GCA_009930495.1 of Deltaproteobacteria bacterium. Classification (NCBI taxonomy): domain Bacteria; kingdom Pseudomonadati; phylum Myxococcota; class Myxococcia; species Deltaproteobacteria bacterium. Next base: position 1,015 of record RZYB01000416.1, on the reverse strand, counting down.
GCCGCGCATCCGGCGCTTCGGGGCCGCGCCCGTCAGGCGCAAGCTCAGAACGCGTCTGCTCATGACGCTCATCCCCACCTCTCTCATCGTGCTCGCGCTGATGGGGTACGCGACCTACTGGGCGTCGTCGGAGTTCATTTCCCTGGCGCTTGAGCGCAATTCCAGGATCCATGCCGTGACCACGGCCCATGCGGTGGAGTCGCTGCTGGAAAGCTGCAAGCGGCAGCTGCTTTTTGCCGCCCGCAACCCCATGACTGAAGAGAAGGCGGCCAGATATCTTCAGGACGTCAGGGAGGTTGCAGGATTGGAATTCGTGGAGTTCGGGTTCATGCCCCTGCGCGAGGGGGAGCCTGTCGTCTTTGTGGGCCGAGAAGGGGAATACCGGCGCCTGGCCCATGCGGAAGTGGATGGCATCAGGCCCGGTCCCGCGCTTCTGTACAGCCATGTGCGCGACCTCAAGGCCGGAGAGGTGTGGCTGTCGGAGTTCGGGGAACTCGAAGCGCCGTTCCCGAGCCCTGAAAACCCGCGCGAGCGCATGTCCTGCGTGGTGTTGCGCATGGTGACGCCCTATGTGGGGCCTGGCGGAGAATTGGACGGATACGTCTATCTGTCCCTGAACGCCAAGGCGATACGCAACGTGCTCTCTCTCTACGAATCATCCAATTCCCCGGTTTTCGCTTTTCCGCGCAATCCCAAATTTCAGCGTTACACCTTTTTCTTCGATGTCGACGGATGGGTGCTCTTTCAGTCCGAAACGGAACTCGACAAAGACGCTCCCCTGCGGACCCTGAACATCCGGACGTCCCTGTTCGGGACCTTGGGTCGGCCCGGCTTGCCCAAGGCGTTTCGGCCAGCGGAGCAAAACGAGAACTATTGGCGCACCGTGGAGGATGTGCGCAAGGGTCACATGGATATTGTCCGCCCGCTCAGCCGCGTGGAAACCTCTTCGCCCTACAGCGAGCATTTTCTGGCCTACGCTCCGGTGCGCCTGCGACTGTCCGCGGATGAGGACGTC
>RZYB01000415.1 GCA_009930495.1 Deltaproteobacteria bacterium | reverse complement strand
GTCATACCCAGTTTTCGCAGCTCAGCCCTGGCACACGTTCGAATTCGCGCAGGTTGTTGGTGACGAGCACAAGGCCCAGGCTTCGGGCGTGGGCCGCGATGTGCAGGTCGTTGACGCCGATGGGTGTGCCCTGCCGTTCCAGCGCCGCGCGGATCAATCCGTATTGCCATGCAGCCTTGTTGTCGTAGGGGAGAACGTCCATGCGGCTGGCGAAATCCTCGACCACCTTCATGTTTCGCCCTGGATTGCTGCTTTTTTCAACGCCATGGGCCAACTCCGCCAGCGTGATGGTGGAAATGGCCATGCGCCCGTGGTTTTGGTTGAAAGTCTCAAGCGCCGACAGCGGGCGATGTTTCACGACATAGATGACGATGTTTGTGTCCAGCAGATATTTGAGCATGGCCGTTTCTAGAGCTGTTCGCGTTCTTTTTGGGCCTGGTCGGCGCGTTCGGTCAAAAAGTCCTCGGTCGCCTCGATTCCATTCAGGAAAAAACTGTCCCACGCCGATTCCACGGGGGTCAGGACGCGGTCCTTGCCCACGATTCGGACCTGGACCCGTTTGACGGAGTCCGGAAAGCGCGTGCTGGCCGGGAGTCGGACGGCTTGGGTTCGGTTGTTGATAAAGACGGTGCCGGTTTCCATGTGTGACCTCCTTCTGCTTTATACTGTGTGTATAGTGCTGGCGCTTCGATTCGTAAAGACTCTTTGCGGCGGACAGGGTGGCGTGGTTTTGCGGCGTGTTTGCATCGCAGCGAAGGCCGGCCGGGCACCCGGTGCGTCCGGGGGATCGGGACGATTATTGAAGAACGTGGGGTCGTATTGCATGCTGATGCCTGATGCGCATCCGCTTGACCGCTCCGAAGAAAAGACCTATTTTTTGACTTAAATATAAATCGAAATAAGGAGCGAACATGCCCAGTCAGATCCTTGCCGATGTTGCGGCCAGCGTATCAGAGTTGAAAAAAAATCCCATGGCCACTGTTGCCTCTGGCGATGGCTTTCCCGTGGCCATCCTCAACCACAACGAACCTGTTTTCTACTGTGTGCCGGCCACGGCCTACGAGCGGCTCATGGACAAACTGGAGGACATGGAGTTGACCGCCGTGGTCACGGCCCGCCAAAATCAGCCGGAAATCGCGGTGGAATGGGATGAGCTATAGCCTGCGGTTCAAAGAGACCACCAAAAAGGAATGGGACCGCCTTGATCCGGTCATCCGGGAACAGTTCGCCAAAAAACTGCGCGCCCTCCGCGACAATCCCAATGTGGACAGCGCGCGACTGAGCGGCATGCCGAATTGCTATAAAATCAAACTGCGCAGCGCCGGGTAC
>RZYB01000414.1 GCA_009930495.1 Deltaproteobacteria bacterium | reverse complement strand
TATAATACCCCAATCTGTCAAGACAACTTTTTGAAAAATTTTATTCCCTAAAACATCCGTTACTTTATGCTACATTTTCTTTTGTGTTAGTATAATGTTCATCATTAATTTTTAAACTATCATAATAAACATTCATTGGTTTTTTATACTCTAAAGTTTCATGAAATCTTCTATAATTATAAAACTCAATATACTCTTTTATATCATCTTTGAGTGTTGATACTCTTTCATATTCATTAAGGTAGATTTTTTCTACTTTAGCACTTCGCCAGAATCTCTCAATACAAATATTATCAGTAGCTCGTCCTTTCCCATCCATTGATATTGTAATACCATTTTGTTTGAGAGTATCTGTATGAATATATGATGTATATTGACTTCCTTGATCTGTGTTAAATATCTCTGGTTTACCATAAAGTGACAATGCTTCATTTAAAACACTCATAACCAAATCTGTATCCATGGTATTTGATATTCTCCAACTTAATACGGCTTTAGAATACCAATCGATAATTGCAGCAAGATATACAAATCCACCCTTGATACGAATATAGGTAATATCTGTTGACCATACTTGATTTGCTCTTATTATCTCAATTCCTTTTAGTTTATAAGAGTGTATTGGATGCTCTTTTATTGGTTGAGAGGTATTTGGTACTTTAATAGCTAATATTGGCTTTAATCCTAACTCTTTACGGTATTTCTGTACTGTATTAGGACTCACACTAAACCCATCTTCTAAAAGTTGTCTATGAACTTTTAGATACCCATAGATTGGTATCTCCTCATAGATTTTTTGGATATGGTTTTTTATTGTAATCTCTCTATTGTTAATAATTGGTGTATAGTACAAACTACTTCTTGCAATATCCAATAGCTCACATTGTCTTGTGATACTTATCTCTTTTAGCTCAGACTCCACAAGCCCTTTTTTATTTAATGAGTCCAAGCTGCTTAGCTTTCCCTGTAGCCAGTCTCTCTCAACCGTTACCTTACCAAGTGCTTTTGCATACTCATCAAGTTGTGTTTGTAGTTTGAGATTTTCATCTTTATACTCTTGTACTGCTTTTGAAGGCTCCATTGCCATCTCTGCATTTGCTAAAAATGTTGCTTTCCAGTTCTGAATATTTTTCTGTGTGATATTATTTGCACTTGCAATCTCATTGATAGTCTTATCACCTTTTAAAACTTCAAGTACAATTTTTGTTTTAAATTCTGTACTAAATGTGGTTCTTTTTCTACTCATTATTTCCCCTATTCTTTATAATCAAATTTTACTCAAAGAGAATAAAACTTTCTAAAAAATTGTTTGTTTTTCTTGGGGTATTATA
>RZYB01000413.1 GCA_009930495.1 Deltaproteobacteria bacterium | reverse complement strand
CGCGGCCGAGGAATTGACCTTTGCCGCCGACACCACGGACGAGTTTGAACTGGCCGACCGCAAGGAGCGCAAGACGGTTTCCGAATCCCTGATCGAGCGTGTGCGTCTGTATCAGGACATGATGCACGAAGCCGGCAAGACGCATGACATGGACGAATTGACCCGTCGGTTGCGTCAGGGCGGAGGCAAGGACCAGGCCTTGCGCGAGGCACGGCAGCGATTTCCGGACCCGTCGGATGCCTGGGCGGCCCTGGCCGAGTCCAAGGAAGCATTGGAGCGCGAGGGCGGCGTTGACGCGGGTGTGCTGGATGGCATCCGGGCGGCCATGGACGAATTGCAGGACAGCGAGGGCCCGGCCGTCCGCGCGGGTATTCAGGGTGCCTTGGCCGCCAGGGAAAGCGGCCATTTGGGCCCAACCGACGAGTTGCGGGACATGTACCGCCAGACCGTGCTCGAATTCGGGACGGTCAACGAGGTTTTCGCCCATATCCGTGAGCGCCACGGCGAGGCTGGCTTTGAAAAGGCCATGGATTTCCTGTTCCGTGCCCTGGGCAATGATCTGGCTTCGGATGCGCCGAGCATGGCCACGACCCATCTGGAAAGCGTGCATGCCAGCCTGGGGCAGGTGCGGTTGCTGCAGAGCGCCCACACGTTATGCGAGCGGATGCTTGATCGTTGGGAAAATGTGCACGGCGTGGCCGGCGTGCGTGATGGCATCCTGAAACCCATGGAGCTTTTGGGCGAAATCGTGGGCCTGCGCGAGGAGCGTTTCCTCGGCCCCATGCATATTGACAGGATCACGGCCAGATCCAAGGCGCCGGACATCGAGCATGAGGTCCTTTTTCTTCAGGAATTGCTGACAACAACGCGTAATTTTCCCTCGCGGCTGTTTGACGGCGACCAAGGACGCATGAAGGTCTTGGATGCCGTGCAGGAGCGCGTGGACGAAGCCATTGCCCGCGAGGATGAATTTCTCGCGGCCCAGGATGAGGGGTGAGCATGTTGGATCACGAAATCGCTGAATTCGGCCGTCGGATGGGCATGCCGGGCTTTGCCCTGACCGGAGGCGGCGTGGCCGCCCTCGATATCGAGGGACTTGGCCGCGTGTACTTCGAGCACGGGGACGGGGAACTTTTGGTGTATCTCGCTGTTCCGGTTCCGGCTCATGATGTCCAGGCCCCGCGCCGAGTGCTGGAGCTGTGTGGTTATCGTCATGCCCATCCCATGCCTTTGTGCGGTGGTGTGCACGCCGGAAACGCCGTGCTGTTGACACGTCTGGACGAGCGCGTGGCCACGGCCGCCATGTTGGAAAACGCCATCGCGTTTCTCGGACAGATGCGGGA
>RZYB01000412.1 GCA_009930495.1 Deltaproteobacteria bacterium | reverse complement strand
CCCAGGCCCGGGCTGGCGGTGATAGCCGGGCGTTTTTCTTCCAGATGAAGCACCCATGCCAAACAATCAAATCCTCGTTCAAGGGCATGGTCCGGACCGTGGCGAAAACTTCCGGCCCGGCCTGGCCCAGCCGGGGCACGATGGCCAGACCAAGACGTTCCGCGACCAGGGCGACCATGAATTGGATCTGTCGGCTGTAGGTGGCGATGCGCGGCGTGATGCCATGGCGGGCAAAGGCGGCCGTGACCATGGCGTGGGCGGCGGACGCGGGGTGGGGCATGACGATGGGCCAGTTGGCCAAATCCGGGATGGACAGGCCGGAGCGGCCGGCCAGGGGATGATCGGGCCACACGACGACCACGCCCGGTTCGCGGCAGGCCGACACGGCCTCGAAATCGGCTGGAATGGGCCGGATGGCAAAGGCGACCTCGGCCTCGCCGTTGCGCACGGCCTGGGGCAGATCGGCCGTGTCCCGCTCCACGAGCTGGATCTCGACCAAGGGGTTGTCCGCGCAATAGGCCGCGTAATGCCGGGTAAAAAGCAGGCTGCCGCCCATGACCGGCAGTCCCAGACGCAAGACGCCGGTCCGCGCTCCGGCCAGCTCGCGCATGTCCCGGGTCAGGACGTCGCATTCGGCCAGGATGTTCACGGCCCGCCCGTAGGCCATTTCTCCGGCCTTGGTCAGGCGCGCGCCCTCGGGAGTACGCTCGATCAGACTGACGCCCAGTTCGTCCTCAAGCTGTCGCACCGCGCGGCTGACAGCAGGCTGACTCCGGTACAGCGTAGTGGCGGCCACGGAAAAACATCCGCTTCTGATAACTTCCACGAATGCCGCTAAGTTGCGTAGTTCCATCACTATACCTCCCACGCATGGACGACATGCAAATTCCGCATTGTACATGCCCGCGCCCCTCTCCTATCCGTCAAAATAAAGGCAAGTGGTTTCTTTTGTATTTCATCAACCTTCATGGAGGCGCATCATGGCTGAATGGGAAAAAAAGATCGACATCAACAACGTTTTTCTGCTGCAACCAACCCGGCCCAAAACATTTTTCGGCGTCGGCGCCATCGGCAAGATCGATGAAATCCTGGCCGGATTCGTCGCGGACGGAAAAAAGAAGGTTCTCGTCGTCACCGACACCATCGCCTACAAGGCCAGCGGGGCTTGGGACACGGTGGAACCGGCCCTGAACAAGCATGTCAAATGGGTCCATTACGACAAGGTCCGACCCAACCCGACCTACGTCAACTGCGAGGACGCGGCCGAGGCAGGCTTGAAATTCGGCGCCGACGTCATCCTGGCCATCGGCGGCGGCAGCTCCATGGACACGGCCAAGACGGCTGC
>RZYB01000411.1 GCA_009930495.1 Deltaproteobacteria bacterium | reverse complement strand
TGTACCGCCGCCGGGCGGACATCGTCGGTTTCGTCAACGGCTTGCCGTTGTTGTTCATGGAGCTCAAGAACGTCAGCAAGGATATCCGCGCCGCCTACGAGCAGAACTTTCTGGACTACAAGGACACCGTCCCGCACCTGTTCCATCATAATGCCATGGTCGTGCTGGCCAACGGGGTGGATGCCAAGCTCGGCTCGCTCACCAGCCGGTTCGAACATTTCCACGAGTGGAAACGACTGGCCGAGAATCAGCCGGGCGCGGTGGCCATGGAAACCCTGCTCAAAGGAGTATGTGCCAAAGCCAATTTCCTGGACCTGGTGGAGAACTTCATCGTTTTCGACGACTCGGCAGGGGAAACAAAAAAGATTCTGGCCCGAAATCATCAGTTTCTTGGCGTCAACCGGGCCATCGAGGCGGTCCGCGACCGCAAACTCAGGAACGGCAAGCTGGGGGTGTTCTGGCATACGCAAGGGTCGGGCAAGAGCTATTCCATGGTGCTCTTTACCCGCAAGGTCCATCGCAAGCTGGGCGGCAACTTCACCTTTTTGGTCCTCACCGACCGCGACGATCTGGACACGCAAATCTACAAAACCTTTGCCGGATGCGGCGTGGTGGACAACGACCGCGACCCGTGCCGGGCAGCGAGCGGCGACCACCTTGCCGAGCTGTTGGCCCAGCACAAATCGCATGTCTTTTCGCTGATCCAGAAATTCAATCAGACAGTTAGCGAAGGTGATGCCTACTCCCGGCGCGATGACCTCATCGTCATCACCGACGAGGCCCACCGCACCCAGTACGGCACTCTAGCGCTCAACATGCGCAACGCACTGCCGAACGCCAGCTATATCGGCTTCACCGGTACACCGCTCTTTAAGGACGACGAGATCACCCGGCGAGTGTTCGGCGATTACGTCTCCACCTACGATTTCCAGCGGGCCGTCGAGGACAAGGCCACGGTGCCGCTCTATTACGATGCGCGTGGTGACAAGCTCGGCGTGGCGGTCGGCGATCTGAACGAGCGGATCGCCGAAAAGCTGGAAGAGCTGGAAACCGGCAATATCGATGTGGAGCAGCGCCTGGAGCAGGAACTCAAGCGCGATTATCACATTATCACGGCCGGGAAACGCCTTGACCAGGTGGCCCGCGATTTTGTGCAGCACTACTCCACGGCGTGGGAAACCGGCAAGGCGATGCTGGTCTGCATCGATAAGATCACCTGCGTCCGCATGCACAAGCTGATCGAGTTTTATTGGAATGAGCGAATCAGCGAGTTGATACGGGCGATTCATGAATCGCCCGTACAGGATGAGCAGGAGGAGATCTATCGGCGACGTCAGATCGAGTGG
>RZYB01000410.1 GCA_009930495.1 Deltaproteobacteria bacterium | reverse complement strand
TTTCCCTGGCATCCGTACAAGCCGGACAAGGGGATGCTGAGCAACCGCACGCCCACAAACGACGAGGTGCTTCTTGGCCGTCCGGTGCTGGACGCCCTGCGCGCGTATGCCGGCCAGGCGCGCATCGTGGCCGTGGGTCGGAAATCGGCCGCGCTGCTCGCGGCCATGGGCATCGAGGCGCCGGTGGTGCGTCACCCGGCCAATGGCGGGGCCGGGCAGTTCCGGACCCAGTTTGGGGCGCTTTTCGGGCCGGGGCAAAAACAAGCGCGTTGACACCTTCCAGGCAGCGGGTATGTCCAAAAAGTTGGACTCACCCATAACGGCTTGGAGGAAACCATGAAATACCCGTCCGTCTATGTTCCGGATTTCAGTCAGCGCGATCCCAATCCCGGCGTCGATGATGTCTTTCCGAAGCGTTGGTCGCCGCGTTCCTTTGTCAAAACGCCCATCGCGGCCGAGGACCTGGCCGTGGTTTTCGATGCGGCCCGATGGGCTCCGTCGGCCTACAACGAACAGCCGTGGCGGATCATCACCTCCACGGACGCCACCTTTGACACCTTTCTGAATCTCCTGGTGGAAGCCAATCAGAAATGGGCCAAGAACGCCTCGGTCATCGGGTTCATCGTGGCCAAGAAAACCTTCACCCACAACGGCCAGCCCAATGATTGGGCCGTGTTCGACTGCGGCTCGGCCTGGATGTCCCTGACCCTGCAAGCCCGCAAGCTCGGCCTGTACACCCACGGCATGGCCGGCATCAAAAAGGACGCCATCCACGAAACCTTCGGCATCGACAAAGCCGAGTTCGAAGTCGTGGCCGGCTTCACCGTCGGCGTCCTCGACGTCAGGGAAAGCCTGGGCAAACCCTACGTCGACTGGGAAGGCCCCTCCCCCCGCAAGCCCCTGGACGAGATCTGGAAACAGGGCGCGTGGTAAAAAAACAGCGGGCCGCGTTCGCGTGAACGCGGCCCGTTTTTCGTCCGTTCACAATCGAAATCCGTCTATTCCAACCCCAAATCCGTCCGGCTCCGCACGCCGCACAGCCCCGTGGCCGTGGTGATGGCCGCGATCACGGCCCGTTCCATCATCCGCGCGGCCAGCAGGCCGACCACGTTCAGATCCGCGTCCACGCCGCCCGTGGCCAGGGCGAAGATGGTGTCGCCATCAAACATGGTGTGGGCCGGGCGCAGGCTGCGGGCGTAGCCGTTCTGGGCCATGGAGGCCAGTTTCGCGGCCTGGGCCTTGGTCAGGCGCGCGTTGGTCGCGACCACGCCGATGGTCGTGTTGCCGCTGAAGAGGTTCTTTTGTTCGGCATGGTCGCGGATCATGATGTCCTCGGTGTCGGCCAGGGTCAG
>RZYB01000409.1 GCA_009930495.1 Deltaproteobacteria bacterium | reverse complement strand
TGAAGTCCGTGCGCGAGGCCCGGACCCAGGCCCCGGCCTTCCGCGTGGAAGCGGGAGCCACCGACGCCGAAAAGTTCCGCGCGGCGGCCGAAGAGTCCATTCTCATGCGCGGCGGTCTGGTCCCGGCCAAGGACAACGCCCTGGCCGCCATGACCTTGCGCGAATTGGCGCGGGAATGTCTGACCCGCTCCGGGCAGCGCAATTTGGGCAACAACCTTCCGGCCATCATCGGGCGCGCCCTGACCAGCTCCGACTTTCCCAAGATATTGGCCAACGCCTCCAACAAGTCCCTTCTGACCGGCTACGAGCAGGCCGAGGAAACATGGATGCAGTGGTGCGCCACGGGCGCGGCCAACGACTTCAAGACCCATTCCGTGGTCCGGCCCTCGGAAATCGGAGACCTGAACGAGGTGCGCGAGATGGATGAATACCAGTACGCCACCCGCTCCGAAGCCCAGGAGCAATTCACTATCGCCACCTATGGCAACCTTTTCGCCATTTCACGCCAGGCCATCATCAACGATGACCTTGGAGCCCTGACCACCATTCCCCAGGGACATGGCGAAGCGGCGGCCCGCAAGGTGGGCGACGTGGCCTATTCCGTTTTGACCGCCAACGCGGCCATGGGCGACGGCGTGGACCTGTTCGACGCAACCCATGACAACGTGGCCGGCACGGCCGGAGCCGTGGCCATCGCCACCTTGTCCGCCGGCATCGCGGCCATGAAGACCCAGAAGGACATCCTTGGCCTGCGCTCCCTGAATATCCGCCCCCGCTTTTTCCTGGCTCCCGTGGCCCTGGAAGGCGCGTGCGAGCAGATTTTCCTCTCGAATTTCGAGGGCACCCAGGCCGCGCCGAACAAGGCCAACCCCTACACCGGCAACTACTTCGCCCGCGTCTACGATCCGCGCCTGGATCTGGATTCGGAAAAGGCGTGGTACCTGGCCGGCCCCAAGGGCAAGACCGTGACCGTCTTTTTCCTGAACGGCGTGCAAAGCCCTTATCTGGAAAGCCGGGAAGGTTTCAGCGTGGACGGCGTGGAATACAAGGTGCGCATCGATTGCGGCGCCAAGGCAGTGGATTGGCGGGCACTGTACCGCAACGAGGGCGCATAGCATGTTGAACCGGGAAGTGGTGCTTGAACTGCGGAACCTGCTGAACGCGGCCAAGACGGGCGTGGACTACACGGCCCGCGACAAGGCCGCGTGCCCGGCCTGCGGGCACCAGCTTTCAACCATGGCGACCAGACCGTGGGACGGAGGCTTCCGGACCCGATACCATAAATGCATCAATCCGGACTGCGTGCTGGCCATGCTGGACCAGAGCGTGAAGTCCATTCAGGAGATATGAACC
>RZYB01000408.1 GCA_009930495.1 Deltaproteobacteria bacterium | reverse complement strand
CCGAGGTGCAGTCGGCCTCGGACAACGTCGCCTCGGGCTCCGAGGAACTGAGCGCCTCGGCCGAGCAGCTCTCCCAGGGGGCCACGGAGCAGGCCGCGTCCGTGGAGGAAGTGTCCTCGAGCATGGAGGAAATGACCTCCAACATCCGTCAAAACGCGGACAACGCCAACCAGACCGAAAAAATCGCCCTCAAGGCCGCCCAGGATGCCCAGGATGGCGGGCAGGCCGTGACCCAGGCCGTGACGGCCATGAAGAATATCGCCGAAAAAATTTCCATCGTCGAGGAAATCGCCCGCCAGACCAACCTCCTGGCCCTGAACGCCGCCATCGAGGCGGCCCGGGCCGGCGAGCACGGCAAGGGCTTCGCCGTGGTCGCGGCCGAGGTCCGCAAACTGGCCGAACGCAGCGGCACGGCCGCGGCCGAAATCAGCGAACTGTCCTCGTCCACGGTCAGCGTGGCCGATCAGGCCGGCCAGATGCTGGCCAAGCTGGTGCCGGACATCCAGCGCACGGCCGAACTGGTCCAGGAGATTTCCGCCGCCTCCAACGAACAAAACGCCGGCGCCGAACAGATCAACAAGGCCCTGCAACAACTCGATCAGGTCATCCAGCAGAACGCCTCGGCCTCCGAGGAAATGGCCTCCACCTCGGAAGAGCTGTCCAGCCAGGCCGAACAGCTCCAGAGCACCATCGCCTTCTTCCACCTGGGCGCGACCATGGCCCGTGTCACCCGTCACGCGGCCAAGGCTCCGGCCCGCAAGCCCGCGCTGCCGGCCAAAAGCGCCAAGCCACTCAAGGCCGCCAAACCGACCTCGGGTCTGGCCCTGGACATGGGACGGGACGACGAGGACGATGAATTCGAACGCTTCTAACGCTCCGGAGACACGGACATGACCGATATCACCACCCAACAGTACCTGACCTTCGGCCTTGGCGGCGAGGTCTTTGCCCTGGAGACCGGCTCGGTGCGCGAAGTCATCGAGCTGGTGCCCGTGACCCGCATCCCCAAGACCCCGCCCTTCATGCGCGGGGTCATCAACCTGCGCGGCCACGCCGTGCCCGTGGTTGACCTGCGCGTCAAATTCGACCTGCCCACGGTCGCGGACACCGTGAACACCTGCGTCATCATCGTCGATGTCGAAGTCGAGGGAGAAGTCTGCTCCATGGGCGCCATCGTCGACTCCGTGCGCGAGGTCTTCGAGATGGACAGCGACCAACTCAACCCACCGCCGTGCATGGGCACCGCCATCCGGGCGGACTTCATCAAGGCCATGGGCAAGCAGAACGAGGAATTCATCATGATCCTCGATATCGCCAAGGTCTTTTCCGCCCAGGAACTGTCATTGATCCACGA
>RZYB01000407.1 GCA_009930495.1 Deltaproteobacteria bacterium | reverse complement strand
ACGCGATTAGGCTTTGTTTTTATTTGTATTTATATTTCGTTGTATTTTTATCTCCAATTTTTTCAATCATTCCATTCTCAACAGCAAAATTCAAATCCCGACTTGCTGTTGCTGAAGAAATTTCCCTAAATTTTTTTAAATATTCTTTTCGTGTAAAGTAGTCGTTTTTAACAATTGACTTAAATATATTAATCCGGTCAATATTTGTTAAACTAACATTCTGAATATTTAATAATTCCTCAAGTGATTCAAGGATTATTTCAAGCATAAATTCAATGAATACTGTTGATTCACCTGTATTATCTGATTTTCCAAGTGATTTATAATACAAATCCTGTCTTTCTTTTATTAAAGTCTCAATTGGTAAAAATTCAAAAACAGGATAAGAGTCTTTTAAAATCAGCGTTTGCCATAATCTACCCATTCTACCATTCCCGTCCATAAATGGGTGAATAAAAACCATCTCATAGTGGAATACGCAACTTTTAATTAAAACTAAATCTTCGTCATTTTTTATATAGTCAAACAGGTCTTTCAATAACGGTTTGAGCATTTCGCTGGGTGGCGCAATGTGAGCAACCTCTGTGCCTTTAACAATTCCAACAGATTTGCTTCTAAGTTTTCCTGCTGATTCACTAAGTCCGTTCATTAAAATTCTGTGAGCCTCACAGAATGATTCAAATTTATAAGGTTTCAGGTTGTCTAGATAGTCATAAACAGCAATTGCATTTTTAACTTCAAGAATATCTTTTTTAGGTCCAATTACTCTTTTATTTTCAATGATTGCAGTTATTTGCTCAATGGTCAAGGTATTTCCTTCAATTTCAAGCGATGAGTGAATTGTTTTAATCCTGTTTTTCTTTCTTAATTCTGTCGGTGGTTTGCTTAAATGAGCAGAATTTATTTCTCCAATTTTCTCAGAAATAGAAGCAACCAATTTTAAAATCTTTCCAGTTATTTTATACGGTGGTTTCATTTAATTAAGTCTTGATAGTATCATATGATAGTATCAAAGGTAATGGATTTAATTCAAAATACAATTAAGTGACTGATTTTCGGTTTTTTCTAAAATAAAGCCTAACGTGTTGCAGCTATGGCACGTGGCCGTTCACTACTCAAAATTATGTTGATTTCCTTTATGTTTAATTTACTATTCATTTTTCTTAATGACCCAAATGCGGCCATGTGCTATAGGGGCTGTGTGTGCCCTGCATGAGCATCATGCAGCGCACACTGACTGTAAGCTACAGAAAAAGGTTAAAAATACAAATTTAATCTCTGTAGATATAATCAGTGTGCCACTATTTTTCCAGCGGGTGAAAGTCCCTTACAGGCGGGATTAACACCCCGAACTGTTAGTAA
>RZYB01000406.1 GCA_009930495.1 Deltaproteobacteria bacterium | reverse complement strand
TGTCGAGTCCTGATTTCGGGTTGTCACTTTTTCTTGGTTGTTGACTCATGGTTTTGAGCTCCCGCAGGGAGCTCTCTCGCCCCCCGGGGGGCGAAATTCTCAAGCGGCGCGCTGGTGTACTTCTTCGGGTGTCTTGTAATTCAAAGCCAGATGGGGCCTCCGATTGTTGTATAGCCACACCGCCTCCGCCACGGCTGCGAGGGCTTGCGCCTTCGTCCGAAAGCATCCGCCCAGCCAGTATTCTTGCTTCAGGATGCCGTTCACCCGTTCGGCCAAGGCGTTCTCATAGCAGTGGTTCTCTTCCGTCATGCTGATGGTCAAACCATGTTCCCGCGCCTTGCCCACGTATAGATGCGAGCAATACTGGCAACCACGGTCCGAATGGTGCACCGGAGCCTGCCCGGCCGGCAGTTGCTCCAAGGCCATCGCCAAGGCGTTCAGGCAACCTTCCGTCTCCAGCGTGTCGCCGGCATGGAACCCGACGATCTTGCGCGAGCACATGTCCGTCAGCAGGCTCAGATACAAGAACCCCTCGTCCGTTCGGACATAGGTGAGATCCCCCGCCCAGGCCTGGTTCGGGGCGTTCACGTCCATATCCTTGACCCGATTGGTGAAGACGGGCAGGCAGTGACGGCTGTTGGTCGTCTGCGGCCTCTTCGGCAGAGGCTCCAACAGCAGCTTCCGTTCGGCCAAGACCTCGAAGAACCGATCCCGCCCCATTCCAGCCCCTGCTTCCGCCAACGCATTTTTGCACATGTGATGCAATTTCCGCCCGCCCAGCCGCGGCTGGACCATCCGCTCCGCCTTCACCAGCTGCGCGACCATGTCGGCATCCACCTCGCGCCGTCGTCTTTGCCGACGAGCCTTGTAGAAGCTCTGGCGGCTCATTCCCGCCCGCCCGCATAACGATCCCACGGCGAATTTCATCCCTTGCCCGGCTCCCGCCGCCCGAGCACGTCCGACAGCGTCAGACCGCTCTTTTTTTTTAGGCTCTCCGGCGTCGTTTTCAGCTTTTCGCAGGCGATTTCCAAGAACGCATGCTCCAGGCACCGGTCCATGTGGGCATCCGACAACGCCGCTTCCAGCTCCCGGATCCGCTTCCGGGCTTCCTTCAATTCATCGCGCTCTTGCATCGTTTCTATCCTTATTCGCTTGGGGAGCAGATCCGTCCGGCCGAATTGGTGCAGCCAGCGCGGCACCGTGTCCGGGCCGGCAATACCATACGCCTTGCGGGCCTGCCCCGCCGAGCTGAACTTCCCGCCCGCAATCTCTTCCACCACCTGCTTCTTGAACGCCAGGCTGTATCTCAATGTCGCCTTCACTTCGCCTCCTCATTGTGGCAAAGTGACAACCTATTTCAGGACCGGACA
>RZYB01000405.1 GCA_009930495.1 Deltaproteobacteria bacterium | reverse complement strand
AATCTCGAGCAAACCGTGTTCGGTGAATCCGCTTACCCCAGCATTGAAGCCAAGGCCGCGCATCTGCTCTATTTCGTCATCAAGAATCACCCTTTTGCCGACGGCAACAAGCGAAGCGGGGCCTTCCTGTTTGTGGACTTCCTCAATCGTAACCACCGGCTGTTCGACAACCACGGCGCCCCGGTGTTCAACGATATGGGATTGGCAGCTCTGGCTCTGTTGGTGGCGGAATCCGACCCTGCCCAGAAAGAGACTATCATCCAACTCATCATGAACATGCTGTCACCGGGGGTCTGAAATGAACGAAGCCGAAACCCGCCTCCTGCACATCGACCCGGCCCTCAAGGCCGCCGGCTGGGGTGTGGTCGAAGGCAGTCGCATCCGGCCCGAGTATCCCATCACCATGGGCCGCATCCAGGGCGCGGGCAAACGGGCCAAGGCACTCACGGCCGATTACGTCCTTGAGTACCGCAACACCAAGCTGGCCGTGGTCGAGGCCAAGGCCTGGGACAAGGCGCTGACCGAAGGGCTGGCCCAGGCCAAGGACTACGCCGGCAAGCTGGCCGTTCGCTTCACGTACGCCACCAACGGCCAGGGCATCTATGCCGTGGACATGGAAACGGGCAGCGAGGCCGAAGTTTCGACCTTCCCCACGCCGGAAGAACTCTGGGGGCGGACCTTCGCCGTGCAGAATCTCTGGCGGGACCGTTTCAAGGCCGTGCCCTTCGAGGATCGGGGCGGCTACTTTCAGGGCCGATATTATCAGGACATCGCCGTGGAGCGGGTCCTATCCGCCATGGCCGACGGCCGGGACCGCATCCTGCTGACGCTGGCCACGGGTACGGGCAAAACCTTCATCGCCTTTCAGATCGCCTGGAAACTGTTCCATAGTCGCTGGAACCTGCAGGATTGGCGGCATGAGGGAGAGCCGAGCCGCAGGCCGCGCATCCTGTTCCTGGCCGACCGCAACATTCTGGCGGATCAGGCCTATAACGCATTTTCAGCCTTTGCCGAGGACGCCCTGGTGCGCATCGCGCCGGACGAGATCAGGAAGAAAGGCAAGGTGCCCCAAAACGGCAGCATTTTCTTCACCATCTTCCAGACCTTCATGTGCGGACCGCCAACCGGTGGGGAACCGAGCCCCTATTTCGGGGACTACCCTCCCGACTTCTTCGATTTTATCGTCATCGACGAATGTCATCGCGGCGGAGCGCGGGACGAAAGCCGCTGGCGCGGCATTCTGGAATACTTCGCCCCGGCCGTGCAGCTCGGCCTGACGGCCACGCCCAAGCGGGACATCAACGCCGACACCTACGCCTATTTCGGCGACCCGGTCTTCATCTACTCGCTCAAGGACGGCATCAACGACGGCTTCCTG
>RZYB01000404.1 GCA_009930495.1 Deltaproteobacteria bacterium | reverse complement strand
GGACTTCATCAAGGCCATGGGCAAGCAGAACGAGGAATTCATCATGATCCTCGATATCGCCAAGGTCTTTTCCGCCCAGGAACTGTCATTGATCCACGAAAAAAACGACCCGGAAGACCAAGCCGGATAGCCGATTCGTGCCCATGTCGCGCCACTATTGTCACATATTTACCAGCCACCGGGCATTGCACAGAAAGTTTGATTGTGACACTGGGCACAAAATACCACGTTGCACTTCCATCACGATTCGGAGACCGGCATGAAAAACATCAAACTTGGCCCCAAGCTCATCGGCGGTTTTTGCCTGACCGCCCTTATCGCCCTTGCCATCGGCATCATCTGCATCCTGGGCATGCGCGACCTGTCGGACAGCATCAATGTTCTCGGCACCCGCTCCCTGCCCACGGTGGAACATTTGCTGCGCATGAAGGGCAGCATCAATGAACTGACCACCAACCTGCGGACCCTGCTCAGCACCGACCTGACCGCCCAACAGCGCCGGGACACCGCCAATGCCATCCAGAACATTCGCGAGGAATACGGCAAATCCCTGGAAATTTATCGCGATCTGCCCCATAGCCAGGAAGAATCCGCCCTGTGGAGCCAATGCCAGGATACCCTGAACGACCTGACCAAGACCAACAATCGGGTCCTGGAACTCAACCAGCGGCTGGTCATGCTCGACATCATGGCCCCGAACCTGCTCATGGAGCAGCTGCAGCAGTTCCGGGGCGACCACTACAAACTCGTGACCCAGATCGATCAGCTGCTGGCCACGAACACGCCGTTTGACGGTGGCGAGGACCACCTGTCCTGCGCCTTTGGCAAATGGGCCGGAGCCTTCACCACCACCAACCCCAAACTCCAAACCGCCATCAACGCGGTCCAGGAAGATCACCAAAAATTCCATACGTTGATCCGCGACATCAAGGACGCCGTGGCGCGCGGCAATGCCGAGGCCACGACCCGCTCCCACGCCGCCTTGCTCGTGACCGCGGAAAACGTGTTCACGCAGTTCAGAAACATGCGCGCCGAGGCCGAGGAGCCCCAGAAGGCCCTTGAAGACATGGGCACGCAGCTCATGGTCGAGGCCAAGCCCACCCAGGACAAGCTGGACAAGCTTTTGGTCGATATCGTGCAGCTGTCCACCGGCATCAGCGCCACGACCATCACCTCGGCCCGGGATGAAGCTGGCCAGGCCATGGTCGTGGCGGGAACGGGCATGGCCATCGGCGTGGTCATCGCCCTGGCCCTGGGGCTCCTGCTGACCCGATCCATTACCGCCCCGGTCTACAAGGGCGTGGAGTTCGCCAAAAAAATCGCCCAGGGCGACCTGACGGCCGAGGTGGACGTCAACCAGAAGGACGAACTCGGCATCCTGGC
>RZYB01000403.1 GCA_009930495.1 Deltaproteobacteria bacterium | reverse complement strand
GCGCCCGGAGCCGGCTCAAAGACCTTCTCCCAGTCGATCGGGTTCCCAGCCTCGTCACGCTCAGGCAGTACGATACCGGGGTCCTTCTTGAGCGCCCGCTGACGGAACGCCTGAATCGCCGCGATGGACAACCGCTGGAGTTTCCCCAGGTTGATGCGGTCAATGACATCGAAGTGCGGCTCAATGAGGCCCATCCCGTCACGGCGGTCAAGAATCCAGACGGCGGGGTCACCCTCGAACGTCTCGACCCGGCCTGCGGGAGACCAGTCGCCCGCGAAGTCGTTGCGGACGTAACCCTGATCCGACATCGACTCGCGCGTGAACGTCTGCCGTGCGCCGGGGATCAGCACCTCGGCGAAGTCGAGTCCCAGGATCGAGTCGCGCCACACCTTGACGGCTGCGCGCGACTTCCATGGGCGCGTCGGGTCCGGCTCCGCATAGAACGTCTCCGGCTTCTCCGACGTGATGATTGCGCGCCCATCGTCACCGACGCCCGCCACGAGGTAGCCGACGCGGGTCGTGAGCATGTCCCACACGGCGTCAGACACCTGCATGGCGAGCCGGTTGTCTCGCGCGATCCTGCGTGCAGCGATGGACGCCTCGGATTGGTCATCCGAACCGACGCGAACATTCTGGACGCGGATGCGGTTGGCGTGCGACTGGCATGCGATGCCGCCGAAGTTCGTGCGCGACTTCTTCTGGAACGCCTGCCACGTCGCCTTGGTGTTTGGACCCATCTCCGGCAGTGGCGCGTTCCCGTTGACATAGGAGCGACCCAGCGACACGACCCGCTGACGCTTCCCCAGCCTTTCAGTCAGGACCGGCAGCCAGTCTTCGGGGGTCGTGAGCGCCATAGTCTTGCCCCCTCAGTCAGTAGAGCCGTCTCGGGACGGCTGTCTTGTGGTGGTCGAGTTTCGCTGTCACCGCGCCGTGGAGCGCGAATGTTGCGGCGTCCAGTGCGAGCACGTCGCCGTCGCCGATGGGCTGCCAGCCCCAGCCGCCCGTCTTGCCGATCTGTCGCTGAGTGGCCGCCGCGACGGCCGCGTTGAGTCCGGGCTGGTTCGCGTGGGTGAACGTGCCGTCCTCGATCGCCGTCAGTGTCATCGCGTGTGCCGTCTGCACCTCGGCCACGGTTGGCAGGCTGATCGCGTTATCCATGACGCCCGCGTCGAGAAGGGACTGACGGAGCGCGCCCGCGCCAGACTTCCCATCGATCGCTATGGTGGCGAATTCGCGCCACGAAGTCCTGAGCCATGATGTGATGGTGGTCGAGCCCTCCGACGCCGGCCAGGTTCCGACCACTTCGACGTGAGTCCCAGTGCCGCCTCGGCGTGCCAGTGCTGCCGCGACGCGCTTGCCGTCGAGGGAGAACTTCACGCCCACGGC
>RZYB01000402.1 GCA_009930495.1 Deltaproteobacteria bacterium | reverse complement strand
AAAAGGGGCCACCGAAAAATCCACGACGATCTTTACGCCCGAGGCCGTGACATGCGTGGCATCCTGACGGTGCGCCCGCCCGGAACGGACAACGGTAAAAGCGTCCCGGCACACGCCCTCGGCCTCGACGCGGTCCGGCCAAAACGAGGCGTCCCAGAACGCGCGCCCGACAAGATCATCTTCCCGCGTTCCGGTCATTTCCAAGGCCGCTTTGTTGATGGCCAGTATCGCGCCGTCCAGATCCAGAACAGCCATGAAATGCACGCTTTGGTCGAAAAACAGTCTCCAACCAAAGGATATGGGCTTCGCGGACATGGGCGTCCTCCAGAAGGAATTTTGCAAGAATGACGAGGCGGGCGAGAAAACGGCCGCGTTTCCCTCCTACCGCAAACCCCGGCCTGGGACCAGCACGGAATCACGGCGCGGATACATTTGGAAGCTCGGATTTGCCCGACCCGCCGACAATTTCGAGCACCGCGGCACCCGCCTGACGGAACAGAAGGATGTGGTCCCGGTGCACGCTCTTTGTCCGACCGCCCTGGCCATGGGCATGCTCGCAATGCTCGCGGTCTGGACGAGAGGCTCGGTTCAAGGAGGTTTGCAAAACGCGAAAAAGCCCGCCTTGCCCTCTTGGCAAGGCGGGCTTTTTCGCCGTGAAAGGCATTGCCCGATCAATCCACCATGATCACGGCCCGATGTCCGCAATCCTTGCAAACAAGCGTGCACGCCCCGACCGGAAGCCGTTTGCGCGGCGCGAGCTTGTTCAAAAACGCGAGCGGGGAGCATCGCGACGAAAAGGTCGTGTTTTCCGACCCACATTTGGGGCACGGGATGGATGTCGGCTCGGATTGTCTGGCGGACATGGCGTATCCTTTATTCCCAATTCACGGAATGACAACGTCGACCATCATTTGTCGATGTCCAGCTCCCGCTTCTTGGCATAGATGAAGCGGACCAGCTGGTACTCGAAGGGGCTGCCGGTTTCGTAGTAGCGAAACTTGACCTGATGTCGGGAATCCACGGCCTTGACCGCATACACCCCGGTCGTGGCCGCGCCCTGGGCGGCCCAGTTCAGTCCGTCGAAAATAAAATCGGCCGGGTTGAGGGTCATGATCGCGTCCACGGCCAATCCGCCCGTGTCGCGCACGCCCGAGGGGCCAAGCACCGGCAGGACCAAGTATGGCCCGGCCGGCACGCCCCAGACGCCCAGGGTCTGGCCAAAATCCTCGTTTTCCTGGGGAATGCCCCCGTTACCAAGGACATCGATAAGACCGCCCAGACCGATGGTGGTGTTGAAAATAAACCGGCCAAGGGAAACCGAGGCCTTTTTGGCCTTGCCTTGGAGGACGGAATTGATAAAAATTGGTATTTCTTTGAAATTATTAAA
>RZYB01000401.1 GCA_009930495.1 Deltaproteobacteria bacterium | reverse complement strand
CGTTTTGTATTTTATTTTTATCTAAGCAACAGGAGTTTGTATCTACATCCATTTGCAAGTATTGATTTGTTCCCCTTTTTAAAGCTGCTCTTAGTTTACCTGGAGTTTTTAACCTAGACTCTAATCTCTCTATTATTCTCGCTCTATCACTAGCATCTTTATTAGCTCTCTTTAGTGAGTATGTAACATGAACGTTAGCTTCAATATCTACGTTTTTGTATTTAGGACACTTTCCTCTTTTCTTTTCTTTTTTTCTCTGCTTTTTTATTTCTTCAGTCTCTTTAGGAGTAAGTTCTACTTTTGCAGACACTGTTTGTTTTAATATCTTAGATGCATAAAGTAGTTCTCCAGTTTCTTCACTATATTGCTCTTCTTGCCAAGGTGTATCATCATTAAAGACTGCATCTTTAAACTCTTGCTTTGATCTTTTAAGTGTATAACTAACTACAAAGTGATAACCATTACCATGAAGAAATAGTAAATTGTCATTAGCATTCATTCCTCTGTCTGCTACAACTGTTATTCCTTCAAGATTGTACTTTCCCTTAAGTTTACCAATTGAATCTTTAAGAGTGTTTTGATCCATAGTATTTCCAGGAAATATTTCATAAGTGATAGGAATACCATTGTTATCTATTAAAAGACCCATTACGACTTGTACTTCATTGTTCTTATGATCTTTAGAAAAGCCAAATAGTCTCATCTCTCCCCATTTAGTACTTTCAAATGAGTAGGTAGTAACATCGTAACAAGCAACATCTTCTTTTCTTGTAGTTTTTCTTTTGAAGAAAGAACATAGATGATCTACTAGAGCTTCCTTTTGATTACATAGAACATCTAATACTGAATAAAACACATCTAGTCCAATTGGTGAAATACCAGCATATCTTTCTTGTTCCATTACACTAGCTCTAATGCTATCTGGACTACCACATCTATGAGCTACAAGATAGTAAATGGCATTTCTAACAGCATCTGCATTTCTTTTATTACAATTTTTTTCAAAAAAGTAATCTAAGTTCATAATATCCCAAAGCTTACTTATTATTACATGACCAAATGCATATGATGCAGTAACATCTTTAACTGATTTGATATTACCTTTAGGTAATGAAATAGAAATAGGTTTCTTAGCTTCTTTAAGAGCTTTCGTTTCTTCTCTTACTTCAGCTTTAAGCTTTTCCATGAAGTTAGGATCTTCTGAAAGAAGGTCTGCCAACTTGCCAACTTTGCGAACAATTCGAGTTTTCTTCTTTTTAGTTCCAGGAATATGAGTATCTTCTCTAATAGTAACAACCTCATATCCTTTTGGTCCACCTATTCCTACATACATAGCAAATACCTCTTAAAAATAATATAACATAAAAATTACTAGTTGTAAACAATTTA
>RZYB01000400.1 GCA_009930495.1 Deltaproteobacteria bacterium | reverse complement strand
TTCTGATTCACGTGAAACATCGTCGGGTCCTTTCTGTTGGACCACGACTATGCCCCGCCCCGATCAATCAAGTAAGGAGGTCCCCCGCCACACGCTTACAGTCGTTCGCCTGGGGCGCATCTGCGATTGGGTGGGTGCATCCGCCTATGTTTCAGGCCAAATAGGACAGCCGCACGCCAAAGCGTGGACTACATACAAGCTTCGTTCGCAGTCCAGCCTTTAGGCTGGGTTCTTGCGCCGAATCGCAGATGCGCCCGTTCGCCTGCAGCACATCTGCGATTGGGTGCATCCGGCAATACCCAATTGCGGTTCAGTCCGGGTCCGGCACCGCGCGGAAAAACTCCCGGGACCCAAGTGGCGAACGCGGCCAAGTCAGTCGGTTCTGCACGGGATCGTACGTTCCGCCGACTACTTTTTCCCAGGTCCCGGTCATTTGCGGCGCGCGCTCGACGACGAGCGAAACCGGATCGCCGCCGGCCGGCGCGAGCGAGACGTCGAGGAACCAATTGGACCCGGCCTGCCCAAGCGAGCTGGCCCACAGCCACCGATGGGTGGCCGTCCCGACGTCCACGGCCAGCGAGCCGCCGAACGGGAAGGTATACCCGTTCAGTTGCGCCGCCAGGCTCAGCAAATAGTTCCCCTCGGCCGTCGGCGCAAAGGCAAATGAAGTCGCAGAAGCCACCGCCTGGATCTCCGGCGCTTGGATCTCCTGGGCGGGGGTCACCGCGACGTCGTCCAGAAACACCCCGTAATCCGCGCCGGTCCCGATGAAAGACGCGCCGCCGTAGTCGTAGGCAAACCGGATCCGCACCGTCTGCCCGGCAAATTCGGACAAGTCCACGACCCCGTCCAGCCAGCCCGGATCCCAGGCGGCCGAAGAGCAACTCCCGTCGCACACGCCGTTGATTTGCCAAACGCGTTGCCACGATTCTCCTCCGGTCCGGGAGACCTCCGCCGCGAGAACGTTGCTGGTGGTGGAATAGCGCCGGCGATATTTGAAGCGCAATTCGCTTTGGGCGGACAGTCGATAGTCGACGTCGATGGCAAAGGCCTGGTTGGCGAAGGCCGGAAAAGCCAGATGGAAGGAGCGCGCGCCCGAAGCGGCCAATTCGGAGGCAATCAACGCATAGCCGCCGGAGGTCCCGTCGATCACGCGCGGGGCGGGCGTAGGTTCGGCCCCTTCGGCCTGGACGGCCTCGATCAGGCGGCTGACCCGGACGAGGTACTGCGTGCCGCCTTCCACCCCCGCCCAGACGTAGGGGGCCGTTTCGCCCAGCGCCACCGTCGCCGGTCCAACCAGTTGGGCTTGCGGCCCCGGATCGCCGGGATCGAAAACCGTGACGGCATACTGGTACGTGGACGACGGCGTCCCGGACACGTTGGCGATGG
>RZYB01000399.1 GCA_009930495.1 Deltaproteobacteria bacterium | reverse complement strand
GGCCCCGGATGCAGAAATCCGCCTCGGCCAGGATGGGCAATTCGCCGGGACGGCGGATCATGGGAATACGGTGTCCGCCCAGGGCTCCGGCGAACAGGATCTCGGCGATCCCCTCGGGCAGGGGCATGATGGCGGCCAGGGTCATGGCCGGCGGGCCGCCGACAAAGATGTTCACAGGCAACGTTTCCCCGCGCGCGATGGCCTCGGCGTGGTGATACCCGATGCCGCGATGGATCTGGTAGTGCAGACCCACTTCGCGGTCCTTGTCAAAGGCGTTGCCCGAAAGCTGAATGCGATACATGCCCAGGTTGGAGCCCATGTAGCCGGGCTTGGACGGACTTTCGGTGTATACCAGGGGCAGGGTCACGTAGGCGCCGCCGTCCATGGGCCAGGACACGAGCTGGGGCAGCTCGGAGACGGTTGTCCGGCCGCGCAGGATCGGGCCGTCGGTCACGGTCCTGGGCAGGGTGTGCCATCCGCCCAGGGCCAGGCCCGGCCACAACCGCGGGCTTTTCATGACCGCCGCCGAATCGGCCTTGGCCGCGAGCATGGCTTCCACCCGGCGCAGGGTGGAGCGAAAGATGTATTTGGTCCGCTGCAGCGTGCCGAAAATATTGGCGGCCATGGGAAAACGCGTGCCCTTCACGTTGGTGAACAGCAGCGCCGGCCCCTCGGCCTGGAAGACCCGGCGCTGAATGGCGCCGGCTTCCAAGTACGGGTCAACCGGGGTATCGATGCGGACCAGTTGCCGGGTCCGCTCCAAATCGTCGAGGCAGGATTTCAATGTGCGGTGAATCATGACGTCTCCAAGGATTGGGATGGCCACGTTCTAGGCAAGGGGGCGGGGTTTGTCATCTTTTCTCGATCCCAGGCTGGACCCGGCCGATGCTCTTGGCTATGCACGGCAAAACGCAGCCTTGGAGACGCCATGTCCATACCCGATTTCCAAACCATCATGCTCCCCCTGCTCCGCTTGGCCGGAGATCGTGGCGAGCATTCCCTGGTGGAAATGCGCCAAATTCTTGCCCGGCACTTTGCATTAACGCCCGAAGAACTGGCTGCAAAATTGCCCAGCGGACGCCAAACAACCTTCATCAACCGCGTGGCCTGGGCCAAGGCTTATTTGACCATGGCCGGCCTGCTCGACTCGCCAAAACGCGGTATTCTGAGGATCACGCCCGAGGGAGAGTCCGTGCTCCAAAACCCACCAGATCGCGTGACCATCAAATTTCTCGAACAGTTCCCTTCATTTCTCCAATTTCGACAAACAGCGAACAAAACGCCACGGGCAGAGCAACCAGAACAAACAACCGCCAATGGAACGGAAACCCCCGAGGAAATGCTCGATGCGGCCTACCAGCAACTCCGGGGCGAGCTGGCGACATCTCTGACGCAGCAC
>RZYB01000398.1 GCA_009930495.1 Deltaproteobacteria bacterium | reverse complement strand
GTCGGTGGAATGCAGACGCAGTTCCTGGGAAACGCCGCGCGTTTCGGACCCGATGCTCATGGCCATCAGGTCGATGGGCGTGAAATCGATGTCGTTGGCGAAGGTCTGGTCCTCGCTGCGGACCGAAGTGATCGACGTCAGGGCCATGCTCTCCCAGGCATAGTCGGCGGTCAGGGACAGGCCGTCGGCGTCTTTGTCTGCCTTGCCGTCGTCATCCACGTTCACGGAGTGCCGCATGTCCGAGTCGTCCATGGGGGCAAAGGGAGCGTAGGACGCGCTGTCATAATGCTGGCCGTCGTAAATCAGACGCAGTTCCAGCTGGTCCGACGGCGTGGCGATCACGGACAGGCGGCCGTCGAAATTATCCTCCTGGCCGGCTTCGTTGGAGCCATCGTACTGGTTTTCGAACCACCCGTCGGTCGTGTGATACCGGAAATTGCCCCTGATCCCCAGGCGGCCGTCGATCAACGGCCCGCCGAGCATGGCCGTTCCCGTATAGCTGTTGAAGGTTCCGACATCCGCGCTCAGGCTTCCTTCCCACTCGTCGCCGGGCTTTTTGGTGACGACATTGACGACGCCGGCTTCGGAATTGCGTCCATAGAGTGTGCCCTGGGGGCCGCGCAGCACCTCGACGCGTTCAACATCAAAAAGGCCGATGTCCAGGCCCGAACCGTAATAGACGCCGTCCAGATAAAATCCCATGACCGGATCGCCGGTCATGGAACTGGTGATGCCGCGCATGGCCGCGCGGTTGCTCGTAGAAGCACCCCCGCGCGTGATGTAGAGGTTGGGGGTCAGGGCCTCCAGGTCGGAGGCTGATTTGAGGTCGAAATCCTGGATTTGCGTTTCGTTCAGGAGCGTGATGCTCGTCGGGATCGTGCTCGCGTCTCCCTCTCGCTTTTCCGCCGTGACGGTCATGGGAGCCAGTTCCACGGTGCCGTTGGCGTGTGATTTTTCGGCTCGTGCCGGACTTGTCCCCAGCGCCGCGCAAAGGATGGCCAGGGCCAGAAAAATATGCGGAAAATGAAATAGGTGTTTGTCGTGCCTGCCTTTTTTCCTCCTTGTTGTGCGTACGACGGATGTGCGACGCCAGCCAGGAATCGCCCCTCGTCGTGTACGACGCGCGGACGATAGCTCAGGCCCGGAAGACGGGCATAGTACGGAAGGGTTTTTGTGCGGTATGTTTGAGTCGCGAGGGATGCGTGACGCTTCAAAACGGAGTCAGGACGCGGCCTTCATGTATGAGCCGGGGGTCGTTCCAAAACGTCGCTTGAAGTGTTTGATGAAATGCGTGGCGTCGTGGAAGTCGCAGCGGTGGGCGATTTCGGTCACGGACCAGCGTCCTTGGGCGAGCAGTTCCCGTGACTGATCCAGGCGGTGGTTGCGCACATAGTCGCAG
>RZYB01000397.1 GCA_009930495.1 Deltaproteobacteria bacterium | reverse complement strand
CTTCGCTCCCACGGGGCGGTGCTCTTCAATGAGCAGATCTATTACCCGGCGCGGGTGCGCGAGATGCTGCACGGGCGGGAAATGGTTTCGATTGTCGCTGTCACCCCGGAAGGTGACGTGATCGGGCATGGCGCCCTGGTGGTCGGGGCCCCAGGCGCAAAATCCGAGGAGCTGACGTTCGCCTTGGTCGATGAACGCTTCAGGGGGCGGGGCTGCATCGAGGCCATTGCCGTGGAACTGGTTGCCAACGCCCAGGCGCGCGGCGCGCACGTGATCAGCGCCCTGGCGGTCACCAATCATGTGTATTCCCAGCGGGCCGTTTTGCAGCTGGGTCTGCGGGAATGTTCGCTGCTCCTGGCGGCAAGCCCTCCTTCCAAGGCCTGGAACAGCGATGAACGCGGCCAGCCGGTGCGCATTTCCAATCTCGCCCTGTGCCGGTACTTTCAATCCGGGAACGATGCCCCGCTCCATGCCCCGAAACGCCACCGCCTGATGCTTGAGCGCATTTGCGCGCATCTTGGGATTACAGCGCGCTTTGCCGACCCCGATGGACAGGGGCTGCCCAAAAATCTTTCGCGCATTGAATCGTCCTCGGATTTCAAAGAAGGCTGGGGAACGATGGTCGTACAGGAGCATGGCCGGGATATCCTCCCGCAGATCCGCGCCCAGCTTGACCTGTTCCGTGGCCAGAACCTGGCGGTCGTTTTTCTGCTCCTGCCACTGGCCAGCCCCGCTACCGCCGTGCTCACCGAGGAATTGGAACGCATGGGATTTTTCTTCTCGGGGCTGGGACCAGGCGACAACGGGGAAAAACACCTCGCCCTGCAGTACCTGCATGGCGTGGACCCGGCCTGGGACGCCATCCGGGTTCAGACGGAGTTCGGTCGCGAACTTGTCACGTATGTGCGCGCCTGCGCGCCAGGCACTGCAAATCCGAAGAACTCCTGCTGAAGAACCAAAGTGCATGAGCCTTCATGGCCCTGGGTCCATGGCAGGTAAAAATGTGCCCACCGGACACCTGAAAACGGCCGACCGTATATCCCGATCGGCCGTTTTTATAATGGCTCCCATGGTCATTCGTGCATGGCCGCGAGCACCGTTCCGGCCGTGGCGTTGTTGCTTCGGGCCACGTCCCGCAGGGAGGTGTCTTCCGATGCGTTTCGAAAACCCTTGTCCACGAGGCGGGCCAGACACGCTTTTTCGTTCCAGCCCATGAACCGGATCACCTCCTGGAGCGGAGCCTGTTCGGCGCTGCCAAAGGGCGGCACGCCATAGGTGCGCACGTGCATGCCCTTGATGAGGCGCAGCCCGTCCACGAACTGGCGCATGGGCGGCAGTCCGGCCAGGCTGCCGGCGCAGATGTAAACGGTCAGGACAGCAGCCGCGACCACGGGCCAACG
>RZYB01000396.1 GCA_009930495.1 Deltaproteobacteria bacterium | reverse complement strand
GCCATGGCACGGTCGTGCTCATCGGCGGTTGTGGTGAACGGGGTGAAGCCCAGCGTGCGGAAGTATCGCGATAGATTATCGGTTGCTTCCGTGCTTCGCCCTGGAGTTACGGCAATTCGCAGCTCCGCGTCAAGGGTTGTCGGGCCAAAAAGTGGATGCGTTCCCACGACCGGCGTCGATGTTCTGGCCAACATGGTGTTCAGGGGCCGGACCTTAACCGAGCAGATGTCGGCCAGGATCGTTCTGGGCGTCAAATGTGGGGTCACGGCGTCGAGCACTGTGTCCATGGCCGTGATGGGTACGCACAAAAGGACGAGGCTCGCCGTTTGCACGGCCAAGGGCAGGGCGCCATGGTCCAGGGGATGGTCGAATTCCGTGACCGGGTTGCCGGCGTGGCGGAAAGCCGAGGCAAAGCGTGCGCCCATCTGTCCCTTGGCGCCGATGACGACGACGGTCGACGTGGGGTTAAGCGTCATGACGGGCCTCCAGGCCGTTGCCGAGTCGAATCATGTTCCACGCGTCCCAGAAGGTTGGAAAGGACTTGGCCACGCAGCCCGGATTGTCCAGGTGCACGGCACATTCTCCCAGCTCCAGCAAGGCCAGACTCATGGCCATGCGGTGGTCGCCGTGAGTGAGGAGGTGTACCGCGCGCGGAGTGGGTGTCGTGGACCCGCGGATGAGCATGCCGTCGGGTCGGGCCACGATGTGCACTCCGGCCTTGGCCAATTCCGTGACCGGCCCCTGGATGCGGTCGCATTCCTTCAGTGTCAGATGGGCCGCGCCGGAGATGATAGTCTCGCCCCTGGCGAACGCGGCCAAGGTTGCCACCGTGGGCACGATGTCCGGGCATGCGTTCATGTTTACCTCGATGCCGCGCAGGCGCGATGGGAACACAGTCACCGCGTCGTTGTCCCATTCGATGGTCGCGCCCATGCGGGTCAGGATATCGAGCATGTGTTT
This sequence comes from Deltaproteobacteria bacterium, assembly GCA_009930495.1. Lineage (NCBI taxonomy): Bacteria > Pseudomonadati > Myxococcota > Myxococcia > Deltaproteobacteria bacterium. The sequence continues at coordinate 450 of RZYB01000396.1, read as the reverse complement.
GTCGCCTTGGGCCGAATCGCGCGAAAGGCCGGAGATGCGCACCGGGGCCTTGCCCACGGCTCCGGCGGCCAGAAAATAGGAAGCGTTGGACCAGTCGCTTTCCACGCGCATGTTTCCGGAGCGGTAGGGCGCCGGGGCCACGATGAGGCGGATGTCCGTGGGCGGCACCCCGACTGCTTCGGCATGGGCGCAGGGGTGCCAGTCGTCCAGGATGCGCCGTTCCAGGCGCACGGGAACCCCGCAACGGGCCATGGAATCCAGCGTCAGGGCGACATAGGGCCAGGACGCGACGGATTTGCCCACGATCCGGATGACTGTCGGCGCTTTAGCCAGGGGCGCGGCCAGGAGCAAGCCCGAGAGGTACTGACTGCTCTGTTCCAGGTTGATGACCACCTCGCCGCCGACAAGGCCGGGGCTGGACAGGACCAGGGGCGGGTAGCCGATCTTGTC
>RZYB01000395.1 GCA_009930495.1 Deltaproteobacteria bacterium | reverse complement strand
TTGGTTGACTCGCGAGAAGAAAGCGCGGCCTTCATCAGCAAGTCGAGTTCGGAAGGCGTCAAACGATTTGAAGCGGGCGATGGCTCGCCCTTCGGATTCAAACCCTCGTTGTCCCTGTCTTCCAGCTTATCCTCGTTCATTGCATCCCCCCTTGTGGTCATGGTGCTGGCGAATCCATACCGCAGCGGACAGCCCCGGACAACCTGACTTGATTTTGAAAAAATCACCGGCGTTTTTTAGAGCCACCTATTCAAGACGCGCGCGGCGGAACCGAACGCGAGACGACAGGGGTACCCCCTCCCCCCTGCCTGCCTGCCCACCTGGTCTTGTCCAGCACCCCGGCTTGGTTTGCCCTGGCCCAAGCCCACCACCAGCCTCCAAGCCTCTCCCCCTGGCCAGTCTTCCCCAGCCCATGAGCAAGGCCCTGGCTCCCCCGTCCATGGTCCTGGCCCGCCCTCCATCTGCCCATGGAGACATTGGCTTTTCAACGTCTCCATCCCCCAGCCCACGGCCTGCCTATGCCGGGAGACATGGAGACGTGGAACCACGAGCAAAGGCCATGCACCCGCACGCCACCACGCGGGGAAACCTGACCGTATTGGTCCGTGTTACAGATGAAAAATAATACAGCGCGGATCATGCCATACTATCAGGGAAAAAACCAAAAAGCATGGAGCGTGCCGATATAGTACCAGCAACGATTTGATTCAAAAACAAGCGACACGAAAATATGAGGCATGCCGCTTGCTTTCGTGCTGAACGTGCCATCCTATGGACGGAGACGCCGGTACACGGTCATGGCAAGCAAGGCGTTGGCGGGTGCATGAGAGGGGCATACGGCGGGCCATGGAAGATAGCGGTAAAAGGCCGCCCCGAGACCGTGCCCTTGTCCGACCTGTTGCTCGCCGTGCGGAGCAGGCTCCTAAGAATTGGAAGCAGGATAACCGTTTTCGGGATGTGGGGCGGGATGTGGGGAAGACAAAAAAAGACAACAAAAAAGCGCCTTATTTCAGGCGCTTATATTCAATGATGGCGGAGAGGGTGTCCGCCGAACTCCCGTGAATCAAGGCTTCCCAGGCCGTGTCATTCCCTGTCAAAAAGCCCTCAAAATATCAGCATCTTACCGATTAGATTGAAAATAAGTTGCTTCAACTTGACTCACAGAATCTCATGCAATAGTTTTCGGGATGTGGGGCGGGATGTGGGGAAGCGTTGTTGGGTAGGATGTGGGGAAGAGCAGTAAATGACAGGAGGAAGCCATGCCGAAAAAAGCACGAGAACTATCCGCGCTGGATGTCCGGCGACTGTCACGGCCAGGACTGAACATGGTGGGTGGCGTGACCGGCCTCGGCCTCAACGTCTCCGAGACGGGCGCGGCATCGTGGGTGCTCCGGGTCACTATTGCGGGCCAACGGAGAGACATC
>RZYB01000394.1 GCA_009930495.1 Deltaproteobacteria bacterium | reverse complement strand
AACGCCTGGCGGTATGAAACGGAGCGGATTTCGAAGCTGTTACGTATCCACCGAAACGGACTTTGCAACAAGCTGTGACGCTCACATTACCAACGCCCCCGCTCTGTTTTATGACCGCTTGTTAGGGGGCGTAAATCATTCATTCTTAACTAAATTAATAGTTCCTTTTACAAATCCTTTTTTATCTCCCTCTGACGATATTAATAAGTCACCATTTTCATAAAAAGATAATCCTTCCGGTTTATAATATGTTTCAGCGGACAATGGAATTATATTTATTAATTGTTTGTCCTTGTATATTGCTATAAATCTGTCGGAAGCAGACAATACATACATTTCTTTAGTTATCGGGTGAATTGCAATTGAAGAAGGATTAAAAAGAATTTTTGTAATTCCTAATTCAGAATAATTTTGAGTTAAAAACATAGATAAATCATCAATGTTTATTTCAAGATAAGGTTCGATTTTATCTAAGTTATTCGCTTTTACTCTATAAATCATCCGTTTTGATTCAACATGATTGACTAAAGCATCTTTACATGCGATGTAGATATACCCGTCACTAAAACAAATCCCCTCGATATTCAAAGAATTTATCTGAAGCATAGTTTGTGATGTTTTTGTTTTATTTTTAAAATCATAAACAAATAAATTCCCATCACTTCTCAGAACATAAACTATATTTTTATTAATGGCTAAATCTTCAAAATCGCCAATATCAGTAAATCGGTAAGAATTAGAAATTTCTTGTTTTTTCAAATCATATGCGAATATGGAACCGATTTCATCTTGAATGCAGTAAATAATGTTTTCAGAACTTAATGCAATACCCGAAACTTCTTTCAATAAATCGGGCATCTCATAAACGCTATCGGGTTTATGGAATTTATATTTTGCCGATTTATACATGGTATTCCTTTCAACAGCTTTAAAATCGAGTGTTGAAGAAATATCTATTGGTTTTATTTTAAACCACTTTCCGTCGTTTGTAAAATACAAATTCTGCTCAATTCCGTCTTTTAATATTTCAACTTTCAGAAAAGTCGTGTCGTTCGTTTTTACTTGTGAGACCTCGTCAAGTGTCCAACCTTGATATTTTTTTTCAAGTTTGCGATTAATTTTGTCTAAAGGGATTTCATTAAGGTTTATAGAGTGTTCACTAAACAATATTGTATTATTTCTTATGCCTATTTCATAGCGTTTACCATCGCATAAGTATTCAACTTCAACATATCCATCTGTTGTTGATTCGACTTCAATAATGTCAGGTTTAGAACATTGCTCATATACTATTTTCATATAGTCTTTTGAGTCTGTTTCAACTTGTTTCTTCTCATTTATCTGTCCGTGACATGCTGTCAATTGCAGACTTGCTAAAATAAATAATAATCGTTTCATTGTCGTTTCTTTTTATGCCCCCTAACG
>RZYB01000393.1 GCA_009930495.1 Deltaproteobacteria bacterium | reverse complement strand
CCAACGGTGTTTTTGAGCGCGGATTTGAGCCCGGCGAGATCTGCCCCGGCGGATTTTTGTTTTCATCTGGACGGGGTCTTGGGTGCGTCGTGAACCCTGTGTACAAAAATAAGAACAGTATTTTTACAATAATTTAAATATCTTGATGTAAAAAGGAACAATTTGGAGCAAATGGGCAAAGATGTGCCAGGAATGTGTCTTTCACGGTCCAAGTTGTTCCTATCATGTTCGCTACCTTGAAACTTGCGAACGTTTCGTGGGAGTCGGCGAGGAGCCGGGGCGCCAGACAAGGCCCCCCGTGACTTTTTTGGGGGGACAAGCTTGACGGGCCCGAATGCGATGGGCTCCGGCGGAGGGCTTTCGCGAGTGGTGTCGGGGACTTGGCGTGGGCGCGGATGGGGTGGCGGTCCGAAGCGCGCCTGGAACATGACTTTTGGCCGTCGGGCGTCCTGCCACGGTGGCCAGGTCTTGGCCTGGCCGCCGTGACCGGAGAAGTTGGGTCTACAACGAATTCCGGAAAATGCGTTCGATGACCGTGGCGTCGACCTTGATCGGCGCCAGGCCAAGCAGGATCTTGGACAGGGAGGATTCCATGGTCATCTTGACCAGGGCCGGGATATCGGCCTCGGTGAAGTAGCCGGCCATGCTCGTGGCCTGACCCACGGAATTGAGCCAGGCGGTGAACTGCTCCACGAAGTAATCGGCCTCGCCGGGCACGCCGTCCAGGCCCGGCACGATCGGTGCACAGATGTCGGCGAGCATCTCGGGCACGGCCGGGTAGATTTCGCGCACCATGGCCGGGAGCAGGATGCCCAGGCCATCGCCATGGGTGACCTTTTCGTTGATGGCGCTCATGGCGTGTTCCATGGAATGGGTGATGTGCAAAAAGCTCAGGTCAAAGCTGATGCCGGCGATGGCCGAGGCGTACATGAGCCAGTAACGCGCGGTCAGATTGCCGGGCTGGGCGATGGCCGTCGGCAGGTACGAGGCCACCAGCCGGATGGCGTCCCTGGACAGGCCGATGGAATAGGGCGAGGCGACGATGGTCGTGGCCGCTTCCAGGGCGTGGTTCAGGGCGTCGATGGCCGTGGAGATGGTCTGCTTGAGGGGCATGGTCACGGTCAGACGCGGGTCCTCGATGGCGTAGGTCGCGTAGATGTGCGGGGAATTGATGGCCGGCTTGTCCTCGCCGTCGGACTGGGCCACGGCAAAGGCGTCGCATTCCGAACCCGTGCCGTGGGAGGTGTTGACCAGGATGAACGGCGTGGCGCCGGTGATGGGCTCGCCGGACTCATAGAAATCCTTGGCCGTCTTGCCGGGATGTTTCATGAGCACGGCAGCCGTCTTGGCCGTGTCCATGGAGCTGCCGCCGCCGATGGCCAGGATGACGTCGGCGCCGAATTTCAAGCCTGCCTCGGCCGCGTCCTCGCAGTTG
>RZYB01000392.1 GCA_009930495.1 Deltaproteobacteria bacterium | reverse complement strand
ATCATGTGCCGCAAGCGTGGCCGCATCGTGCTTGTGGGCGTGACGGGCCTGGAGCTGTCCCGCACCATTTTCTTTGAAAAGGAGCTGTCCTTTCAGGTGTCATGCTCCTATGGGCCGGGCCGCTATGACCCCAGTTATGAGGACAAGGGGCAGGACTATCCTTTCGCCTATGTGCGCTGGACCGAACAGCGCAATTTCGAGGCGATCCTTGATCTTATGGCCACGGGCAAGATCGACGTGAGCCCGCTCATCACCCACCGATTTGCCATCGAAGACGCGGAAAAAGCCTACCACATGATCGCGGACAATACAGAGCCGTATATCGGCATTGTCCTGACCTATGCTCCGGACAAGGTGGACATGCGCCGTACCATCGACCTGCCCCGGACGGAGCAGACTGTGGACGCCGCTGCGCCGGTCATCGGCATGATCGGGGCTGGCGGCTATGCGGGCGGGGTGTTGCTCCCGGCCATGAAGAAGGCCGGGGGCGCGCGCTTTGCGGCCATCGCCTCCAGCACGGGCGTATCCGGCACGCATCTGGGCAAGAAGTTCGGCTTTGCCACCTCCACCACGGACACGGACACGCTATTTGCCGATCCCACCATCAACACCGTGGTCATTACCACGCGGCATAATTCCCACGCCGCTATGGTCAAAAAGGGTCTTGCGGTCGGCAAGCATGTGTTCGTGGAAAAGCCTCTCTGCCTGACCCTGGACGAGCTGGCCGAGATCGAGGCCCTGGCGGACGAGCATCCGAAGCAGATGGTCATGGTTGGCTTTAACCGCCGCTTTTCGCCCCTGACCGTGGCCCTGCGGCAGGCCCTGGCGTCCCTGAACGAGCCCAAGGCCATGATCATGACCGTCAATGCCGGGGCCATCCCGCCGGATCACTGGACCCAGGACGTGAAGGTTGGGGGCGGACGCATGATCGGCGAGGGGTGTCATTTCATCGATCTGCTGCGCTGCGTGGCCGGGTGCGCCATAACGTCGCACGAGGTTACGGCCATGAGCGGTCCGTGCCGCGACAGCTTTAGCGTGAATCTGGGCTTTGCGGACGGCTCCCTCGGAACGGTCCACTATCTTGCAAACGGCACCAAAGCCTATCCCAAGGAACGCCTGGAAGTCTTTTGCGGCGGACGCATCCTGCACCTGGACAATTTCAAGACATTGAAAGGCTACGGCTTTCCCAAAAAAGGCTTCAAGACCGTGCGCCTGTGGCGGCAGGACAAAGGGCAGTTGGGACAGATGAAGGTTTTCTTTCAGACCATCCAGCAGGGGGGCAGGCCACCCATCGACCGGGACGAACTGTTCGAAGTCAGCCGGGTGACGCTGGAGCTTGCGGAATGGCTTGAGCATTGATGGCGGGTAGTTGTCAGAATTCGAGGAATGCGTAACCTATGGGATACAGCCGGTCATGATTGAGGTTCGACAAACGCC
>RZYB01000391.1 GCA_009930495.1 Deltaproteobacteria bacterium | reverse complement strand
CAATTGAAAATAAAGTATCAAGTACTAAATCTCTGGGTGAGGTTAGGTTATTGAATTCTATTGTAAAAGATTTGAAGCTGAATAAATTCTTAAAGGACTCTTTTGGTAGTGATAAAGCTAATAAGATTATTTCATTAGCACAATATTTAATCTGTACAGAGAAAGCTTTATCATGGTCAGGAGCTTGGGCAGAAAATAAAGATCTTATTATTGAAGACATTCAATCACAGGAAGTTTCAAAAATATTAGAATCTATTACCCCTGATGAGAGAAATGATTTCTTTAAATCTTGGGGAGAATCTCATAGTAAAGGTAAGAAAGGCTATTTCTGTTTTGATTCAACAAACATTTCAGCTTATAATAATACTGCAACACCTAATTTAGATTATGGATACTCTCATGGACATGTAAGACAAAATCAAGTTAATCTTGCAATATTATCAAGACAAGATACATTCACTCCAGTTCAAACTCTACTATATAATGGGGCTCGACATGATAGTACTACGATAGATTCTTTAATTGAGTCTCTTAATAAATTAGATATGAATAATATCATATTAACTCTAGATAGAGGCTATTATAGCAAAAGTAACATAGAAACTATTTTAAAAAGTCATAATAGTTTCATTATACCAATCCCTAAGCGTGTTAATTGGCAATATGATGAAATTGACTCTGTTAAAACTGAACTGAATTCAGTTAAAGCTAGTGTAGATGTAGAAAATGGTGATGGTGTTATTCAAACAATCTACTGTGTAAGAAAACCTGTAATTCAAAATGGTAGAAGATTATATCTTTATGTTATATATAATCCTCAAGTAAGAAGCGAACATGAAATAAAATTTAGAGAGCTTATGGGTGTTTGTTATAAAGAACTTCTTGCAAATAAATTGAATGAAAATCATTCAGGCTATTATGAAAAATACTTTATTGTTAGTGATACACCAAAGAGAGGTAGAAAAGTAACAGAAAAAGTGTCCCTTGAAGAAGAGTTTAATAAAAAATATTCTGGTTATTGGTGTTTACTATCTAATGAAAAAAGAGAAAGGTCTGAAATATATGAAGCTTATAGCCAAAGAAACACAGCTGAAATATTTTATGATATGGTTAAAAATGATTTAAATGGAGATAGAGTTAGAAGCCATAATAATAACACCTTTGAAGGAAAAATGTTTGTAACATTTATAGCTCTAATAATTCTAGCAAAGTTTAAAAGAAAATTTGCTAGAGTACGTACTGGTAACAAAACCCTTAACAGAGTTAAATCATACAAGGAAGTATTGTTCAAAATGTCTAGCTTGACCAAGGTTTCATTTACAGGAAAATATAAACCAATGTATTCTAAACCAACCAAATTTCAAGAAGAAATTATCAAACAATTCAAGATAAATTGGCCACTTTAGTCAAACCATGTAAAACTCTGGGGGGAATTTGGGT
>RZYB01000390.1 GCA_009930495.1 Deltaproteobacteria bacterium | reverse complement strand
GGCGAGGTCCATCTGGGCCAGAAAAACCTCTTCCTGGGCCGCGTCGTTGCGTGTCTCCAGGGCGTTGTCCAGGCCGATCTCACCCACGCCCACGGGATGGGCGCCGACCAGCTCCTCCAGACGCGCGAGCCAGTCCGGGCCGCGTTCGTCCACGTACCAGGGGTGCAGGCCCAGGGACACGCAGACGTCCGCATGGTGCCGTCCCAACGTCAAAACATAGTCCCAATCCCCTTCATGCGTGCCGTTGCAGCACATGAGCCGCACCCCGGCCGCTCGAGCCCGGATCAGGGCCGGCTCCAGGCCGTGGCGTAGAAAGCCATCCTGCAGATGGCAGTGGGCGTCCACGAGATCGTTGATTCCAGAAGCATTCCAAGCTGTCACGGAGTGTCCTTTTTTCGTCTTTGTCCTTTTGTCCCCCTGTGCTATCCGGTTCCAATGGATGAACCGTCCGGCGGACAAGGAGGAAAAAGCCATGGAAAGCCTGCTTTATGTGCTTGTGATCGTGGGTATCTGGGTGGTGCTGGTCAAGGTCGTGTTCCCCAAAATCGGGATTCACGGTTGAGGTCCGGCCTCGACGAGCTGCAGTTGGCAGCCCGAAAAGAAAAAACCGAACTCAAAAAACAAACAATAACCTGTCTGCGCCCCCAGTGGGGATGGCTTGCGCGTCCCCATCTTTTTCCAGCACTCGCGTTCACATCTCCCGCAGATCCCGGTACTGTCGCCAGATTTCGATGCCGCCCCAGAGCAACGCAAGTGCCATCAGCATGACGCCCGCCGCGAACGCGCCCTTGGCCAGGGTGTGGTCATACGCGAGCAGCCCGCTTTCTTTGAGAATGAACTCCCAGTCGTGAAATCCGTACGGCGCGTTTTTGCCGACATTGCCGCCCAAAAGCGGCAGGGACAGGCTGCGGGCGTCGTTGATGTACGGCGCCAGGTCCACGAAATTCTGGCCAAACCACCACAGACAGACCGCACCGCCAAAGGCGTCCCGAGTCTTGAACACCAACGCCGCGAGGCAGATCAGCGGCACAAGAAGTTGCCCGAGGCTGCCGCCCAGGGATGTCACGAACGTCCCGAATGGTCGGAAGAAAATATGCCCTGCCTCGTGGAAGGGCAGGTTGATCAGATGCAAAAAAGAGCCGCCGAGATACGCGCCGTTCACGCCGGCGGCCATGAAGCGCACGCTCAGATAAGCGAGCACACACCACGTCACGGCTCGCGCGCCGGTATACAGCGGATTGGAGTCCATGATCTCCGGAAAAAGCCACTCCTTCCAGGTGCTGGTGTAGGGCGTGCTCTGCTCTTCTGTTTCTGAAAGTTCGGGGGGCTTGAAATGCGCCAGCACGACGCCGCAACGCGGACATTCTGTCGCGGACGCGTCCAATTCAAATTGGCATTTGGGACAGGGTATGCGCATCGTGCCTCCGTGGCACACGGTTTC
>RZYB01000389.1 GCA_009930495.1 Deltaproteobacteria bacterium | reverse complement strand
TCCTGGCCCTTGAGCACCGCGCCGATGATCAGGCCGATGATGACCAGAACGATGGCCATTTCGATGAGGGTGAAACCGCCCTGCTGCCGTGTTGCTTTCCGCATGTGTAACTCCTTGTGCTGTGTGTGCCGGCCGGGTGCGCCACTTGGCCTGGTCGCATGTCCTTGGCGCCCATGTTGGGTGCATGCGCCCGTTGCCATCCGTTGGTTGTGAAAATGTCGTGCCCCTGACTTCCGGTGCCGCGATTACGGTGGTGCCCGTCAATTTTGGTCTTTATGTGTCTAGCAGAGGCGTCCGGCTCTCGCAATCCGGGCCGCTCCGCGTTCACGCCCTCCTCCTTGCCCGTTAGCTGTCATGGCAGGGCCAGCCGCAGTTCCCGCACTTTGGCGTCGTTGGGAAACTCCGCCCGCAACCGGTCATGTTCCAGGCGTGCCTGGGTGTGTTTGTTTTGCCCAAGCAAAGCCTGGACCAAATTGATTCGAGCCCCGATGTCGCCGCGCCGCTCCTGGATCAGCCGGGAAAAAATCGCCTCGGCCTGGGCGAAATTGCCGTGGCGCAAGGCCAGGGCGCCTTCCCATTTGCGCGGCAGGCTGGATTGGGCGCCGGCGGTACGTCGGAGTTCCGTCAGCAGGGTGCCCACCCGGATCAAATCATCATGGGCCCAGGCCGTGGCCAACTGGCGGTCCAGCTCCATGATGCGCTGATTGCGCTTGGCCCGCTGCACAAAGAGCTGTTCCAGTTCGATGGTGGGCTTGGCCAGATCCTCGATGCCGATCTTGGTTTGCACCGGGGGCGAAATCCTGGGTGGCGTGCTCAGCCGGGGCATGGCCGCCGGCATCGCGACCGGCGCCGGCGCCGGGGCGGGCGTGGCGTTGACGGCCTCGGGCACCGGACGTTCGGTTTCGACGGCCTGCTGGTAGGCCGCGTCCAGCTGCGGGCCGATGTGGTCCAACTCGCCGCGCAGCCACCAGATCAGACCGTAGCCGGCGGCGCTGACGCCGGTCAGGATGGCCAGAAAAATGACAAGGCGCTTGGTCAGGCCGACGTTGCCGGGAGCATGGCGCGGCATGGACCGTCCCGTCCCGCCCTGGCCATTGTTTTGGGCGACCTGTTGCAGGCTTTTATAGATCAGGCTCATCCCACGACCCGAATGTGCATGACGATGACCAGTTCACGGGTGTCTTCCGCGTCCTGGCGGGAATTGAAGAGCCAGCCCAGGCCGGGCACCTCGCCCAAACCGGGCACGGCGCTGTCGTTTTTCTGAGAGGTTTTGTAGATCAGGCCGCCCAGGATGACCGTGTCCCCGTCGCGGGTGCGGACATTGGTGTTGACGTTGCGCACATCGACCACGGGCAGGGTCACGGTGGAGCCGTCCACGAAGGTTGTTTCCTTGGACAGATCGACCTGGCTGGTGATGGGGAAGACGTCCAGATCGACGCTGCC
>RZYB01000388.1 GCA_009930495.1 Deltaproteobacteria bacterium | reverse complement strand
CCCTTTCGCGCTTTCGTGTCGGTAATGTGGCACGGAAGGATTGGAAAAATGGAACGGCGGGAGTATCGGATCGGACCAGTGGGTGAATGTGTGACATCCACTGGAGCGACACGGGAGACCCTCGAGAAATGCGCTGGAGTCACTCTCCGCTTTTGTGTCTGAGGGCCGGCGGACATCACCCACGTGGGGCTCAACACCCCGTATGCCTGTATGCAACGTGGCCGCTTGCTCCCGCCTGTTCCAGTGTTGGAGCAAACAAGAATGAACGAACGAGAACAAGTCAAAAGAGTGATCGGCCTGGATGCGCATCCGTACCTGTTCACCGCCGCGGCGCTGGCCGGGGCGGATGCGCTCCAAGCCGAAATGGAATGGTGCGTCGATCGGGCGGACCTGCGCCGGCTGGAGGTCATCCTCGGGAAGCGGACACGGCCGGGTGACGTGGTCGTGCCGGAAGCCAGCGGCAACAGCTTCGCCGTGGCCGAACGGCTGGCGAAAATCGGCCTGTGCCCGGTCGTTCTGGAAAGCCAGGCGGTCGGGAAAGTCGGCAAGGCCTACTGCGCCACCGACAAGATCGACGCGATCAAGATTGCCCGGGTCTATCTCAGCGGCTTGGCCCACGCGGTCTGGCGCCCGGATCCCAAGGCCGCCGAACGCCGGGAAGTGTTCTTCGGCCACCGCAACGCCGTGGGCGACAGCGTCCGCGAGCGCAACCGGACCTGGGCCTTCTTGAACCAGCAGTGCGTGAAACGCCCCCGAGGCCTGCGACTGGCGGCTCCCACGGCGCTGGACAAGCTGCTGGCGTTGCACGCCTGGACCGGGACGCAACGGTGGCTGCTGGCTGAAATGGTCGAAGCTTTCCAGAAGGCGGAAGCCCGCCGCAAGCGCTTCCGCGTCCGGATCGCCGAAGAAGTCGCCACAGACCCCGCCCTGCTCCGGATGGTCCGGCTGATGGGCGTCCGCGAAAAAGTGGCGTTTGCCTTGGCCGCGTTCATCGGAAACGTCGGACGCTTCGCAACGCCCAAAAAGCTGGTGGCGTTCTTCGGGCTGAACCCGCGGGTGTCTCGCAGCGGAATCAGTGGCGGCACGGGACCGCTCACGGGTCTCGGCCGCGGGGATGTCCGCGCCCTGCTGATCCAAGGTGCCCAGAGCATCCTGCGCTACGGCCAAGGCCCTTCCCATCGTTGGGCGGTGGCCTTGAAAATGCGCAAGGGGACGAACATCGTGGTGGCCGCTTTGGCGCGCAAGATGGTCGTCAGCATCTGGTACCTGCTCAAGGGGCTCGTCGCCCCCATGGACGAATCCACGCCCCATATCCTGGTCAAGATGCACAAGATCGCCGCAGAAATCGGCCAGGGCCGACTCCGCGAACTGGGCTACGCGAACGCCCACCAGTTCGTAGATGATAAAATCGGAATCGTCATGGGAACAGCTTGACATACCACATGCC
>RZYB01000387.1 GCA_009930495.1 Deltaproteobacteria bacterium | reverse complement strand
CTGAGCCGCCATTGACGAGAGCATGTCCTTGCCGATCAGCGGGGCTACGGACGCCCGAACCGTGGCAAAGTCTGCCCACGTTTCCACCGGGCCACCGTATTCGTCTACGGTCTGGGTCTTGGCTTGGTAGGTGATGACCTGACGGAGTTTGCCGGCGCGGATCATTACAGGCCACCGATGACTGTGTGCGCGTCCAGAAGCCCGTCCACGAACGAACGGTCCAGGGGCAGCACAAGCCGGTTATTGGATACCATGGTCAGGGCTTCGCGGTGCTCGTAGAGAGTCGCAACGCGGATGAGGAGCCATTGTTTCAAGGCCGTCGGGATAGTCGAAGGCGTCCACCCTGCGGTGTACCGCACGCGCACGGCGTTGATCTTGTCCGCAGTCTCCGGCCATTCGCCGGCAACGACGCGCCCAACGAGCGAGTCGGCATCAACGGTGTAGTCGGTGTCGGGCATGGTCTGCTCAACGCTGTCAGCGTCCAAATACTTGATGGAGGTCACGGCTGTGATTGGCGATGCCGGAAGCTCTATGTTCCCGCTTGGGAACGCATCCAACACCACCTCAAGAGCCTTCTCTGCCCAACTCCGGCCCGTCAGTGATTCGCCGTGCTCCCTGGCCGCGCTGATGAGAATGCCCAAAAGCGTGTCATCTTCATCGTGGGCAATGACGCAATGCGCCTTCACCTCTGTGAGCGTGACGGGTTCAACGGTCGGGGCGGCGACGAGTTTGAGCATGGGCTATTCCTAAAACGGCCCCCACTTTCGCAGGGGCCGTGCAGTTATTTCTTGGGCTTCGGCTTCTCTTCCTTGACCTCTTCCACGGGGGCGGGCCGATCAATGACCCTGCCGATCCCCTCCTTTTCCAGATACTCGGCCCTTGCATCAGACAAGGACACGACTTCCCCGGACATGTACCCGTTCCAGCGGGTCAGCAGGCGCAATTTCACGGCTCTATCCTCCATGGTTAGTCAACGATCACGGTCTTTTCGGAGCCGTAGCGCAGGTCAGACAGTACGTAGCTGGCCTGGGTGATGTTCGCTGCGTTGGAAGCTGCCGTCTTCACGCAGATGCAGTCAAAACCACCGGCCACGTCCAAAGACGCAGCGTCGATTTCGAACGCCACGAGCTTATGCTTCAGCGTGGCGTCAGTGGTGTAGTCCACGTCGTCGGTCTGCCTCACCCATGCGTCAGAGGTAGCCGCGTCGGCCACTAGATAGATGGGGACCGCGTTGGTGATGACCTTGGTGCTGGTTCCGGCCACCGCCGTAGCCTGCTCGATGGTAATTGCCACCGGGGCCGCGTTTGCTTGGTTGATGTCAACGAGCACGGTTACATGGCCAGCGTTTTTAAGGCTGACATAATCGCCGGTAATGGCCGCCCCCGCCTGGGGCGGGATGGCGGCAACAATCTTGGTTTTTTCAATCAGGTTCATGTGGCGTCCTCCTT
>RZYB01000386.1 GCA_009930495.1 Deltaproteobacteria bacterium | reverse complement strand
TCCCGTTTTTGTCTCCCGTCGCCGTAAATGGGCAACGGTTTTCCCGCCAAGGCGTTATGAATGACCAAGGGAATAAGCTTTTCAGGAAACTGAAACGGACCGTAATTGTTGGAGCAGTTCGTGGTCACGACGGGCAGGCCGTAGGTATGGTGGTAGGCGCGCACCAAATGGTCGCTAGCCGCCTTGCTGGCGGAATACGGGCTGTTCGGCTGGTACGGATTGGACTCGGTGAAGGCGGGCTGCGCGTCGGCGAGGGAGCCGTAGACCTCGTCGGTCGATACGTGCAGAAAGCGAAAATCCGCTTTCTCCCGGCCCGAAAGGGTGTTCCAGTAATCCCTGGCCGCTTCGAGCAGCTGAAAAGTGCCCACGATGTTGGTCTGGATGAAATCCTCCGGACCATGGACACTGCGGTCCACATGGGACTCGGCGGCGAAATTTACGATGGCGCAGGGGCGGTGTTCGGCCAGGAGTTGAACGACGAGCGCGATGTCGTCGATGCTGCCCTTGACGAAGATATGCCTTGGATCGTTTCGGACTTCGGCAAGATTTTCGGGATTCCCGGCATAGGTCAGCGCGTCAAGATTGACCACGGCCCCATCTGCATGGGCCAGCCAATCCAGCACGAAATTGCTGCCAATGAAACCGGCTCCGCCGGTGACAAGGATCTTACGCATGAGATGCAGCTCCCGTCGGAAGGCAGCAGGCGCTCCTCACCACATTGATGCACACTTGCAGGAAGACGGCCCTGTTCATCTGGCCTTCACTCATAACCGCCAGACTCCCATGCCACTCTTCTCGGCAGCCTCGACATCCACCATCCCCTTCACATCCACCAAACAACACTTCGCCCCCAGCATCCCCCCAAACACCCTCACATCCATCCCCCGATACTCCTCATGCGCCACAGCCAGCACCAGCGCCGACAACCCATGCATCTCATCCAGCCCGACCAGCTCGATCCCGTAATGCTCCCTGGCCTCGGCCGGGTCCGCGATGGGGTCGTGCACCAGCACGGTCACGCCGTAGCTCTCAAGCTCGGCGATGATGTCCACGACCTTGGAATTGCGCAGGTCCGGGCAGTCTTCCTTGAAGGTCAGGCCGAGGACGCCGACTTTGGCGCCCTTGATGTTCTGGTCCGCCGCGATCATGAGCTTCACGGTCTTTTCGGCGATGAACTTGCCCATGGTGTCGTTGATGCGGCGGCCCGCCAGGATGACCTGGGGTTGGTAGCTGGCCATTTCGGCGCGGTAGGTCAGGTAGTAGGGGTCAACGCCTATGCAGTGGCCGCCCACCAGGCCCGGACGAAAGGGGAGGAAATTCCATTTGGTGCCGGCCGCCTTGAGCACGTTCAGGGTGTCTATGCCCAAACGGTCGAAGATGATGGCCAGCTCGTTCATGAGGGCGATGTTCAGGTCGCGCTGGGTGTTCTCGATGACCTTGGCGGCCTCGG
>RZYB01000385.1 GCA_009930495.1 Deltaproteobacteria bacterium | reverse complement strand
CTTTTGGGGCAAAAACCCCGGCATTCGAGCAAACCGCACGCCATTTCCATCACCGCACGAGGTTCTCATGGAGTTCATCCTTCCACCCTGGGCCTTTGCCCTGCTCCCCGCACCATTCCTGCTCGCGGCCCTGTTCTGGGGCGCCCCGGTCATCGCCCTGGTCAGCGAACTGGTCGGCATGGTCACCAAGAAGCCCTTTCCGATCCGGGTCGGCCAGCACGGTTCACGGCTGGCCGTGCTCGGACACGCCCTGTTCTGGATATTGGTCGCGGGGATTGTCGCGTGGCAATGGCCGGCCCCGTGGGCGTCGGATTTCGCCCAGGCCAACCAGCTCGCCCTGCTCCTGACGTTCGCCGTGCCCATGTTGGGCAGCCTGTTCCTGACCGCCTATGATCTGACCTGGAAAGGCTCCAAGGAACGCCGCGCGATGCACTTTTTGCTCGGCGCCCTGGCCTGTCTGACCATCAAATACGGCTACTGGGGCTTGGCGATTCTGGCCTTGCTCGGTTTTCGAGGCATTCCCCTGGACACGCCGGCCTTCATTCCCACGGCCTCGTCCGCCCTGTGGCCGCTTTTTGCCCTGTGGATGCCCCTGTCCCTGTCCCTGGCCGCCGGCCTGGGACTTTGCTACTTGGTCGCGCGGCGGTCCAAGGACGACTGGGGGCGGGATTATTACCGCTTTGCCGCGCCTTTTCTGGCCAAATGGCACATCCTGACCGGACTGTGCGCTCTGGGCCTGCTGGTCTGGCTTGGTCTCGGCCTGACCACCACCATGAACCTCTTTCTGCCCCAGATCCTTTATCCCGGCGTGGCCAGTGTGGTCTGTCTGGTCCTGGGCATGGGGATGTCCACGATGATTTCCGTCGGCGACAATCCCATGCGCATGAAAGTTGCCATGCTGGGCGTGACCGTTCTGAACTATCTGCACGTTGGCCTGCTCCTCGTGGCGGCCTGCGAAATCCTGACCCATTATATTCCGGGTTGGAACCTGCCCACCTTTGTTCCGGCCCTGCTTCAACTGGCGCGCGGTTAAATTTGCCCCTGGTTCCAAAATTCAGCGAGGTCTTGCATCGTCCAATGCAAGACCTCGCTTTTTTTATGGCATCCCCAAGGGGATTTGAAGTCCGTCATGTTGAGCACCCCGTTTGAACGGCAACGGGCCCAAAGCCAACATTGTTGGCGGTAAATTTTGGAGGCAGGCTGCGCGTGATACAATTATAATCGTAATAATTTGAATTAAATATGTTTTATACGCGGCACACTTTGTGCTTAAAAAAATTCTACGGAGGACTTCCATGACTGCAAACGAAATGGTGCAAAGTATCGGCAAACGCCTGGGCATCCCAGAGTTATGCCTGAATGAACATGGATTGTGTAGAATCAGGCTGAATAACAGCATCGTCGTCGATTTTGAAGAAGATGACACCAAGAATTGGTTGCATGTTTTCGCCG
>RZYB01000384.1 GCA_009930495.1 Deltaproteobacteria bacterium | reverse complement strand
TGGCGCTTGCGTCACCGTGCCCAGGTACTGAAAAAAATTCTCGGGGGCCCACGCTTGGAATTGGGAATTTTTGATCCAACTTTTCTTGATTGTTTCGGGGAAAGCCCGATTCGATCAAACATGTTCATGCAACCAAAAAGTGACCACAAATCCAGAAAGGCGTCTGTAATTCCCACGAAATTATAAACAAAACGGTAGCTCCAAAATCACGAAACAGAATACGCCCTGTTCAACAGCGAAAATTTGTATCAGAAGGATGCAAAACAATGCCTCGCCCGTGTATCATCCAAGCACACTTGCCAGAATGAAAAACTTATGTATCCTTGCTCAGTTTTTTTGGAGCCCGACGATATCCATCTCAACACAAAAACGAGGTCTGCATGAATAACTGTCTTAAATTTTGTGAATTTTATCACATCACCGGAAACAACCGCGCATTTTTCTCCCATGAAAAAATACATCGGATGCGCCAAGTCCCATGCCGCGACAGCGCGTGAACACGGACCGGAGTTGTTGTCCTTGTTCGCCAGAACACTGCGTTTCCATTCACCTTTTTACATAAAAACAGGTGGTGCCCATGGTCTTCGGTTGGATGAATTTTTCGATACTGCTTTTTTTGGCGGCGGGTTTGGCCTTCGCCATCGGCCCGCTCATCGTGTCCATTTTGTTCGCGCCCAAAACGCCCGGCGGCGCGTTCGCCGAATCCTACGAGTGCGGCATTCCCGTCCATGGCCGGCAGGCCTGGGTTCGATTCGGGCTCACCTTTTACTTCTACGCCCTGATCTTCCTCGCCTTTGACGTGGACGTTCTCTACCTCTTCCCGGTGGCGGCCCAGTATTCCGATACCCAGGGGTGGGCGGCGTTTTGGCAGGTCCTGGTCTTCATCGCCGTGCTCTTTGCCGCGATCTTCTATTTTTCAAGCAAAGGAGTCTTCACATGGCCCAAACGCATCCGCGTATCCAACCAGCAATAACGGACATTGTCCCGCCCCGGGTGGACGTGAAACCCGTGCAACAGATTCTGGACCTGTGCCGGGCCATGTCGCTGTGGCCCATGACCTTCGGTCTGGCCTGCTGCGCCATTGAAATGATGTCCGCGGGCATGGCCCGGTTCGACATCTCCCGCTTCGGCGCGGAAGTGTTCCGGCCGTCGCCGCGCCAAGCCGATCTGATGATCGTGGCCGGCACGGTGACCCGCAAGATGGCCCCGGCCCTGGTGCGCCTTTACGAGCAGATGCCCGCGCCCAAATACGTCATCGCCATGGGCAACTGCGCCATTTCCGGCGGTCCCTTCGCCGGCGAGCACAACTATAATGTGATCGAGGGCGTGGACACCCTAGTGCCCGTGGACGTGTATGTTCCTGGTTGTCCGCCCCGGCCCGAGGGACTTTTGGAAGGCCTGTTCCTGCTCCAGGAGAAAATCTCCGGCAAACGCTGGTGGCCCGAGGCCAAGGGAGG
>RZYB01000383.1 GCA_009930495.1 Deltaproteobacteria bacterium | reverse complement strand
AGACGATCCAGGTCGTCCGGATGCACGGTCCGCGCCCAGCCGTTACCGAGGGCTTCGGCCAACGAAAGCTCCATCATGTCGCAAAAAGTCTGGTTGACGAAAACGCAATTGTCCTCGGCATCGTCGAAAAAAATACCCAAAGGCGAGCCCTGCACCAGGGTATGCATGCGGGCGGTGACACGGGCCAGTTCCGTTTCCAGATTCCGGCACCGATCCGCGAGAAAGGACGGATCCAGATTTGTCATGAATGGTCGAAAAAAGCGGCCATCACATGAAGGCCTGGGCGGGAGTGGTCAGAAAACGTTTTTGCAGGACAAGACCGGTATCGGTACGGAAGAACAATTTGCGGCCGTGTTTGCCGCCAACGCTGGAGGCCAGAACCTTCAAGCCCGCGTCCTCGAGAACCGCGATAGCGGTCTCGACGTTGCGGTTCCCGGCCGAATCCCCCATGTTCCGGTGCAACGGGGACGCACCGCCAAAAACCTTGCATTCCAGACTGGAGGGCGCGATGCCGGCCTTGGTGAACTGCCGCAACAGTTGCCAAATGGCCGAATCCACATATCGGTAATAGTCGCCGGTGCTGTCACGATCCGCATAATTAACGCGCCGGGGCAGCAACGCATGAAAAATGCCGCCCCATTGGTTGGCCGGACAAAACATGGTCACGGAAACGCAGGAACCAAGCACCGTCTGTACCAATGTCGGTTTGGTAAACACCCCACCCTGGCCCACCAGCAGATAATGGTGCGCCAGGGGCGTGTCCTCCGAGCCCCGAAGTTCCACGGGCAAATTGAAATTTTTATTGAGCATGGTGGTTTGCATTGCCGATCCAAACAACATAGTGCGACACCCATTCCCGGACACAAAAACGATTTTCTGCTTTATCCATGGAAAACCCGGCCGAACGCAACAGTTTTTTTTCCGGCTTACGGCTGGAGCTTCCCTACCTCATCGACGCCCTGGGCTCGGGCCATGGTTTTTTCCACCAGCCCGAGCAACTCCATTTCCTAAACGAAATCCTGGCCGACCACCTCCGACATCGGGCCGAACCACCGTCGACCTTCCTGGCCGTGGGCTGCGATCACGGTCTGGACGCCTACAGTCTGGCCATCACCTGCCTGGAAACAGTCCGCGTACATGGGCCCTTCGCCTTTTCCATCCTGGCCACGGACTTCCTGCCGGACAATGTCCAGCGCGCCCGCCGTGGCGTCTATCCAGCCAGAAGCGTCGATCATCTGCCCCGGGAACTTGTCGCGCGCTATTTCCTGCGCAGCCGGAGCGCGACCAAGGCCGAGGTCCGCTTGCGGCCCGGCGTGCGCGCCCGTCTCAATTTCCGCTGCCAGGATATTTTCGAACGCTTCAGCCTGCGCGAACCCATGGATGTCATTCTTTGCCGTCAGATCGTGCACCACTTCGAACCCCGCCTGCAAAAGGCCTTGGTCCAACGGCTGCGCGGGTACCTCGC
>RZYB01000382.1 GCA_009930495.1 Deltaproteobacteria bacterium | reverse complement strand
GGGCACGGCGCACGCGGCCGCGATCCTGGCGGCCTTCATCATGGTGGTCAATTTCGAGGTCGGGCTGGTCAACTACCCGCCCCTGCAGATCGGACGCGGTGTGCACATCGCTCTTTCCGGCCTGACCGGCTTTGGGCCGTGGGCGGAAAAACTGCTCGCGGGCGACCTCTTCAAAATAGCGCTGGCCGTGAGCCTGCTGGCCCTGGCCGCCGTGGTCAATCGGCGCGGCCTGGATCACGGATGGGGTCCGCGCCTGCGCCGTTGCCGCCAACGCCTGTTTGGCTGGTCCGGGCTGGTCGCGGTGGGCGGAGTGCTGGCCCTGTGCGTCTGCTCGGTCTGGCTCGAACAACGCTTCGTGACCGAGGGCGGCTATGAAACCGAGGAACAGCGCCAGGCCAAGGACGCGGCCTGGGAGCGCCGCTGGCTCGGGCAGCACAGCGCGTTTTCGGTCAGAAACGGCGAAGTGCAGCTGACCATCCTCCCCGAAAGAGGCGAGCTGCGCGGCAGATTGCGCATGCACGGCGTGCGCGCGGCCGGGCAGGAGCTGCACGCCAGCCTGCCCACGGGCTGCGAGGTGGAACGGGTCCGGGTGCAGTGGAAAACGGTCGCATTCACCGTGGACAACGACCACCTGTGCATTCCGCTGAATGACGACCGCGCCTCGGGCTGCGCCGTGGACATTGTCTGGAAACTGCCCGCTGCCGGATGGGCCAGCGGCGATCACGACGAGGCGGCCAAGCCGTCCTGGCTTGTGGGCGAGAGCTTCTGGCTGCGCGCCCAGGACGTCATGCCGCGCCTGGGATTTGACGCCGAACGCGTCCTCAGGACAGCAACGGACCGCGCGCGTCTGGGCCTGCCAGAACAGGCCGCCCTGCCGGACTACCAGGCCTGTCTTGCGCACGAGGCCGTGGCGCCGGGCGGAAAATGGCGCTGGAAGGTGAAAATCAAAGGACGCGAGAGCGAGGCGCTTGGCGGCAGCCTGAACGGACTGCTTGATTTTGCGGCTCTGCACGCCCCGGACGCCAGCAAAACCCAGGTGGACGGCGTAACCATCATCCACGATCCGCACCGTAGCTGGGACGCCCAGGTCATCGCCGAGGATCTGGCGGCCATGCGCGCCCGCGTGGAGCGCCATCTTGGCGCAACGCCAAACATCGACACCGTGGTGCAATGGCCGCGCGGTCTGCCTCCGGGCGCCGTGGACGCAGCCGTGGCCGGGAGCACACTCATTTTGGCCGAAGAACCGCATTGGGACGTGGCCGACGCCGGAACCGGCCGTCTGGCCCGGCGCGCCGACATCGCCGCGGCCCTGGCCGGACGCGTCATCGCTGACGCCGCCGACCTGCGCCAGGGCCAGGGCGGGGACTGGCTCGGGAAGGGGCTGCCCGGCGCGCTCGGTCTTGTCTGCGTCGCTGAAACCGACGGCACCGAGGCCCTCCAGGCCCTGCTGACGCGCGGAGCCCAGCAGGCCACC
>RZYB01000381.1 GCA_009930495.1 Deltaproteobacteria bacterium | reverse complement strand
AACGACGCTGGGTACCGACGCGATCAAGACAATCAGCGACCTGTTTGCGCGGCAATCTTGGACGGCCATCAAAGACCTGGCCGGCACGTGGGGGGTGTCCGCATCGTCGCTAGATTCGTTGATGGGGTGGGGGCGCGGGACAGCGGATGATGTTTTCAGGCGCGCTACGTCGACAACCAATACAGGGTCTACAACCAATACGGGCTCGACAACCAATACAGGGTCTACAACCAATACGGGCTCGACAACCAATACAGGGTCTACAACCAATACAGGGTCGACGACGCAGCGCCCGGCGCAGAGCGGGGTCGACTGGATCGTCAAGGATTATGTCGCCAAGTATGGGACAACAAACGCCGCCAACTGGAGAATCTATAACTGGGCGAAAGCCAATAACGCGTCCGTAAACCAGCTTGCTAAGGCCACCGGCGGTACAATAACGCATTTAGAACAATGGATTGCAGGCCAGAAATTGACTAAACTCCCGCGCTACGCGGCGGGCGGATTACATGCCGGCGGCTTACGACTTGTTGGCGAGGAAGGCCCCGAGCTTGAGGTCACGGGACCGTCCAGGATCTGGAACGCCGGAGACACAAAGGCACTGCTCTCCGGATGTGGCGACGGCACCGCATCCGAGGTTAGGGCACTGCGTGATGACCTTCGGGCCATTGGTCGGGCGCTGGCGAAGAACACCGCTGACACTGCGAAACTGATGCAACGATGGGACGGTGACGGTATGCCCGAAGTGAGGGTCGCATAATGAAAGTTTTAACTCCAATTTACATCACGCCCGCGATGCTCACATCGAGCACGGTGGCAGAGACAGACCATGCTAACTGGGTGGTTGACACAGCGTACACCGCAGGCCAAAAGGTCATCCGGTTGACCACGCACCGGATATATGAGGCCCTGACCCCAACGACAGGCGACACGCCTGAGACAAGCCCGACGAAATGGTTAGACCTGGGCGCAACGAATAGATGGAAGGCTTTTGACCAGAAGGTCGGAACCGCAACAACGCAGACAGACTCTATGGAGTGGGTTATCAAACCAGGGCAGACCATCGGCTCAGTCGGGATGCTCGAACTTGTGGCCGAATCGGTAAGGGTGCAGGTGTCCGATGTCACAGACGGGCTTGTTTATGACCGCACACAGACATTGACCGGGGCGATCACATCCGCAGATTGGTTCACCCATTTTTTCGAGCCGGTGTCGCGTCGCCCGTTCGCCCTGTTTCCCGACCTCCCAAGCTACCGCGACCCGACTATCACCATCACCGTGTCCGGGCTTGCTGGTGAGACCGTAGAATGTGGCGTGTGCTTGCTTGGGACATACACCGAGTTTGCGGACGCGGTTCGGTACAAGGCAAGTGCGGGGATTGTGGACTACTCGAAAAAGACAGTGGACGATTTCGGCAACGTCCAGATTACCGAGCGGGCATTTAGCAAGCGGGCGTCCTGGCAAATGCTTGTTGCC
>RZYB01000380.1 GCA_009930495.1 Deltaproteobacteria bacterium | reverse complement strand
ATGACGCCGAAATTGGTGTAGGCCTTGAGGATGACCGCGTTTTCGGCGTGCTCCAGACCGTCGCGCAATTCACCGGCCTGACGGATGCCGGGCATGATGAGCAGGTTTTGGGCGCTTTCGGCCAGAACGGTTTGCGTGGCCGCGGCCGCCGCCTGGAAGGAGGTGATGCCGGGGATGACAGTGGCGTCCAGGCCGGGCCGCAGTCGGCGCAGGGTGCGCAGCAGATAGGCGAAGGTGGAGTAGAGCAGCGGATCGCCCAGGGTCAGAAAGGCCGCGTCATGTCCCTGGTCCAGCTCGGTCAGCACCTGTCGGGCGTTGTCCTCCCAGGCCGCGAGCAGTGTGGCCTCGTCGCGGCTCATGGGAAAGCCCAGGCGGATGGTCCGCGTTACTGGGCGCAGATGGGGCCGGGCGATGTCCAGGGCCAGGGAATCGTCGTTTTTGGTTGAGGACGCGGCGAAGATGACGTCCACCATGCCCAGGGTTTTGGCCGCCTTGATGGTCAGCAGGTCCGGATCGCCGGGACCGACGCCGATGCCGTACAGATGTCCGCTCATGGCCGCGCCTCCTTGTCCCATTTCTGCACGATTTCGGCTAGTTGGTGCGCAGCCTCCAGGCTGCGCGGGCCGGGTCGGGAAAAAAGCCGCTGATCCACGGTGATGACGCGGCCGTTTCGCACGCAGCCCAGGGTGGCATAGTGCGGTCGCGCGGCCAGGGGCGTGGGCGCCGGGTTCATGGGTCCATGCTGGATGAGGTAAATGTCGGGATCAAGGCGCAAGACTTCCTCCTCGCTCAGGCGCACGAGTTTTTCCGGCGCGGTCACGGCGTTGCGGCCGCCGGCGGCGTTGATGATTTCGGTGATCATGGAACCCTGGCCGGCGGCCAGAAGGTTGGGATGGCGGACTTCGAAAAAGACCGTCGGCACGCGGCCCGGACGTTGGGTACGAATGCGCTTTAGTTCGGCCTGCATGGCCAGGACCCGTGCTTGAGCCTGGGTTTCGGCCCCGGTCAAAACGCCCAGTCGCTCCATGGCCGCAAACAGGTCCTCAAAGGCGTTCATCCGGAACATGACCGTGGGGATGCCGTGCGTTTCCAGGAATTTGACCGTCGCCAGGGCCTCGACCCGGCCGCCCATCTGGATGACTAGATCGGGTTTGAGACTTATGATCAGCTCCAAATTGGGCCGCAGATGCGTACCCACGATCGGCTTGGAACGGATGGACGGCGGCTGGTCGTCGGTCTCGGTCCGGGCGATGAGGATGTCTTTGCGGCCGAGGTCGGCCAGGATTTCGTTGAAGGCTCCATACAGGGCGATGACGCGGGTCGCGGGCCGTTCCAGGTGGATGAGTTGTCCCCTGTCGTCGGTGATGCGTACGCCGGCCAGGGCCGGGGCCGCCAAAAGGGGACAGACCGCGAGCAGGACATTAAGAACGAGGCACCAGATAGGCCTGGGGCGCGCCGGTGACGGGATGCGCCGCCACGCGAAGGGGTGT
>RZYB01000379.1 GCA_009930495.1 Deltaproteobacteria bacterium | reverse complement strand
CCCCGTCCTCATGACCGCCACGTGTCATGATAACGCCACACAACCCGTGTAGAGGTGCCTCATGACTGAATCCGTTGTCCGCAAACTATCCTTCCTGGATCGCTACCTGACCCTGTGGATTTTTCTGGCCATGTTTATCGGCGTGGGCCTGGGCTGGCTGACGCCGGGAATCAAGAACATCATCAATGCCTTCCAAGTCGGCACGACCAACATTCCCATCGCCATCGGCCTCATCCTCATGATGTATCCGCCCCTGGCCAAGGTAAAGTACGAGGAACTCGGCCAGGTCTTCCGCAACGGCCGGGTTCTGATCCTATCCTTGGTCCAGAACTGGATTATCGGGCCCGTCCTCATGTTCTTTTTGGCCATCACCCTCTTGTCCGGCTACCCGGAATACATGGTCGGCCTGATCCTCATCGGCCTGGCCCGCTGCATCGCCATGGTCATCGTCTGGAACGACCTGGCCAAGGGTGACACGGAATACTGCGCCGGGCTGGTCGCTTTCAACTCCATCTTCCAGGTGCTCTTTTTCTCGGTCTATGCCTGGGTCTTCATCACCGTCCTGCCCGGATGGTTCGGCATGGAGGGCATGGAGGTGGATATTTCCATGGGCCAGATCGCCGAAAGCGTGTTCATCTACCTCGGCATCCCCTTTCTGGGCGGCATGATCACCCGCTTCGTGGGCCTCAAGACCAAGGGCAAGGACTGGTACGAGAAGGTCTTCATCCCCAGGATCAGCCCCTTCACGCTCATTTTTCTCCTGTTCACCATCCTGGTCATGTTCTCCCTCAAGGGCGAATACATCGTGCAACTGCCCATGGACGTGGTACGGGTGGCCATCCCCCTGACGATCTACTTCCTGGTCATGTTCCTGGTGTCGTTCTATCTCTCGGCCAGGGCCGGAGCGACCTACGAACAGTCCACGACGCTGAGTTTCACTGCGGCCTCCAACAATTTCGAGCTGGCCATCGCCGTGGCCATCGCGGTCTTCGGCATCAACTCAGGTCAGGCCTTCGCGGCGGTCATCGGCCCGTTGGTCGAGGTGCCGGTGCTCATCGGCTTGGTGGGCGTGGCTCTGCGCTTTAGGGCCAAATACTTCCCCCACGCCGTGGCCACCCTGCAAGGCGTCTGCCATGTGCGGGTCAAACCCAAAAAATGAGGTCTCCCATGCGCATTCTTTTCTTGTGCACCGGCAATTCCTGCCGCAGCCAAATGGCCGAGGGGTGGGCCAAGCATCTGAAAAAAGGGGAAATCGAGGCCACCTCTGCCGGCATCGAACGACACGGCATGAACCCTTACGCGGTCAAGGTCATGGAAGAAGCGGGCGTGGACATGGACGGGCAGTTCTCCAAAACAGTGGACGAGTTGCCGGACCACGCCTTTGACGTGGTGGTCACCCTCTGCGGCCACGCCAACGAAACCTGCCCCTTTTTTCCCGGCCCGGTACGCCGGGTACACCAGGGCTTCGACGATCCGCCCAGCCTCTGCCCCGGGATGACCGACGAGGACGAAATTCTG
>RZYB01000378.1 GCA_009930495.1 Deltaproteobacteria bacterium | reverse complement strand
TTTTGAATAAGAATCGCCTGATTTAGGTTCAATACGGGCAATGGACGGATTTTTTGCGAAAAGCATCATTTGTTTATTGCTGCCATGCCCAACAATCACATGCACTCGGACATCAAAAAGCGCCGCTCGTTCCTCGCTCTGCTTTTTGCTGCCGGTGATGTGAGACGTTATACATTCCAAAAAGTAATCGCGCGTCTCTATGCGTTTTCCTGCTCCGTTCGTCATTCCCTTGGGGTGACTGAAGCACAGGCTCGCACATACTCGACAAGCTCACGGCCAAACTCGATCTGAACCCGGATACCGTCCGAGGCCGGGTCCACGTCATTCAGATATTGCAGGGCGAGGTGTATTTCCCCGTTGTCGCCCGATCCCAGCCCTGAGAAGCAAAATTCCATTCATTCCAATTTCTTGGCCAGCAAGGCCGTCAACGGACTGACCAGCGGCACGCCCCCTGCCGCCACCACAACCACATCCTGCGCCGCGCAATAGAATCCGTGCGGCCCGCAAAAGACGCCTCCTTACCCCGTGCGTACAACGGCGCACATAATTTGATGCATCGTACTTTTGCTTGCTGCAAAAACATCTACAACACCCCAGAACTTTTTACTGCTGGGTAATTGACGGCAAGCCGTGGCATCAAAAAAAATAAGGAGGAATGAACACGTGTGCACCAAATCAGCTTTGGCCCTTTTATCCGGCGTGCTTTGCCTGTTCCTGACCGGCGAAGCGCGTTGCGAACCGAACGCCACAGATCAGGCCAAACAACTGGCGACTATCACCGTGACCGCGCAAAAAATGGAGGAAAAACCACAGTCCGTGCCCATCAGCATGGACGCTTTTTCCGAATTCCAGCTTGAGGACGCGGGCATCGACAACGCCATGGACCTGACCGGATTCGCCTCGAACCTGCATCTGCACCGGCATAACGCGTTCCAGAATCTGATCATCATCCGGGGTATTTCCACATCCCAGGCCTCACTGTATTCCCCGGCCGGATTCTATGTGGACGACGTCTGCTATCCGTCCCAGTTCATGCCCAATCTGGAGTTGTACGACATTGAGCGGGCCGAAGTCCTTAAAGGGCCGCAAGGCACGCTCTACGGTCGCAACGCCGAATCCGGCGTGGTCAACATCGTCACCAAACAGCCCGACGACACATTCCGGGCCAAGGCCCTGACCGAATATTCCAGCTTCAACACCGTGCGCACCGGGGCCAGCCTGAGCGGCCCGATTGTGGAGGACCGGCTTTTTCTTGGCGTGGCCGGACAGTTCAAGTCCTCCGACGGGTTCATGGACAACCAGGCCGATGGCTCCGAGCCCGACCAGCAGCATTTCAACGGTCGCGGCACCCTGCGCTGGACCCCGACATCCCGCTGGGACATCTCGCTCATCACCGAAGGCATGAGCCTGGACGATCATTCCGGCGGGCACCGGGTCCAGGATGGATCGCGGGCCACCGATTTTTTGGAGTTCATCAGCGACGAGGACCAATTCTACACGGAACACGGCAATTCCCAGG
>RZYB01000377.1 GCA_009930495.1 Deltaproteobacteria bacterium | reverse complement strand
GCAGTCTGGATGGTCTGGCGGAAGAAGAACCTTTCCCGGAAACGCCCGCGGCCATGCTGCGGGTCTGATCTCGTTTCCACGGCAAGGCGGCAATAGGCATGGAGTGCTTCGTCGAAGACTTCTTGCAATGGCGAGGGGCGTATTGCGTTCATTGCGGGTGACCGTAGGACGCGCGGTAATCCAGGCCATTTGTCCATGCTGTCTTGGTTTAGAGATCGAATACCCGACTGAAAATTCCAACAGGCCCGGGCCAGGTGTCCGGTGCTCCTGCGCGGTTTTCGCCGGTCTTGTACACATTGTCATGAGAGAACGGAGAGATCATGGGACTGAGCATCGATCATTTTTTTCGCCAGGCCGGACCTGAACCTGCCGGGGCGCAGGGCGATCAGGGCGTGTTTTTGCGCGAGGGGGGGCAACTGGCCGGGACTTCGGCGTTTTCTTTTTTTCGCGGTCACGCCAAGGCGCGGGAAAACGACGCCACGGCACGTGCGTTTTTGGATTCCATTGGCCGTGATCCGATTTATACAAAATATCTGGCCGAGGCAGGGACCGTGCTTGACGCCCAACGGGCTGCGGGCAAGCCTCTGACGGCCCGGCACGTCGCCACGGTCAAGGCACATATGGACCGTCAGTTGTCTCGTGATCTCGGACAGGCCATCGAATTCGGCCAGCATCTGGCCAGTGAGGGTGTCATTCCCCAGGGGTTCGGAACGGCGTTCGGGCATTTTTTAATGACGCATGCCCAGGGCGGCCAGGCTGTTGACGCGGGCGTTGTCCCCGCTGAACTCCTGCGGGATTTTCTGAACGCCGAGGTCGTGGGGCAGCATGTGGCCAAGCTGTGCCGGGACCGGGGCATGGAGGGCGACGCGGCCACGGTGCGGACCATTCTGGACAAGACCGGCGTCCTGGCCCAGGGCCTGGAGCACGCTCTTGGGGGGCACGAGATGGATGCCCGGTCCCTGCGTTTCGAGGGTGTTATGGGTGTGCTGGATGAGACCATTGGCAAGACCCTGGACATGCTGCAGGAGTTGCACGTCGGGGGCACGACTCTGGCAGAACTTGGCGGCGCACCCGATGCCGGAGTTGTGATGCAAACCCTGTTGCAGGCCGTGGACGCAGGTGCCGTGGACAGGACGGATGTGAACACGCTTTTTGCCTCCATCCGTATGGAGGCCAAGGATGTCGGTACTGCCGAAGGGCGGGGCGACGCCGTGCGGTCTTTTCAGCTCAATGCCCTTGGGCCGTCCGTGGGATCGGAGCTCATGACCGGACTGGGCCTGCCGGCCAATCTCGGTTCGCCCCTGGCCCATCATCCGGACGTGCAGGTCGAGGCGCGCAAAGCCCTCGATACGATGGTCTCACCGCCGGCCATGCCCGCCAAGGCGCAGGCCAGAACTGCCCTGGAGGGCGCCTTGCGGACTTTCATGGATAAAAAAATGCCCCAGGTGCGAGAGTTCGTGGCCATGGCCGCCAATCCGCCCATCGATCTGAAGCCCAAGGCCCTGTCGCCGGAAACTCTG
>RZYB01000376.1 GCA_009930495.1 Deltaproteobacteria bacterium | reverse complement strand
GTACGCGGCATCAAGCACGGCAATCCAGACCTGCTGGCCGTTGATCGTAAACGGCGTGCCGTCGGCGTTGCCAATGACCGTGGCCTTGTCGTCGATGCGGGCGCCCCGGCCAATGGTTGAAATCGTAACCGCAACCGGAGCCGACCAGTCGGACCAACCGAGCGTCTGCCCCTGATGCTGGGCCGTGATCGTATACGCGGCCCCGCGCGTCAGGCCAGGGCTGGCGACGACGATGCTGGTCAGGCTATCGGATTCGCCGGAATCATAAACCGTTGTCCCTCCGGAATCCTTAATCACGTACCGGCTCTTGAGGTGCATGTCGGATTGCCCAACCGTGGCGAACGCGGACGTGGCGATGGTAACATTGGTTGGCCCGATCTCGGCATTGGCGACCGGCGTGGTGATGGTCGGCGCGACCACGGACGCGGGCAGAATGTCCAGGGCCACGTCGCGGGCGGACCCGTTGACGGTCACGGTCAACGCGTCAGCGCCCGACGTGGCCGGAGCCGTGTAGGTGATGGCGTCCCCGGAAATGGACGCCGCGCCGCTGGTCGCGGATACGGCGTAGATAGAAAACCCGTCATAGTTGGTGACGCTGATGGTTTTTGTCTGGGTGACGTAGATCGGACCGGGGGAGGAAAGGGCTGGTGCCGACGCCTGGGTGTACAGGTCGGCGACAATGCCGGCCGTGATCCGCTGTTCAAAAATAGTCTCCGGCGGCCAGGGTTTCGCGGGAGACCCTTCCTGGGCGCGAACAATCGTCAGTGTGTCGGAAACACGGGCGACAACCTTGACAATCTCCCATTCCACCTCGCGGCCGTCGACAATGCCCGCAAGAGTGGCCACAAAATAGTCGCCGGGGTCAAGGGTCGGAAACCTAGCTCCCTGTCCGGATTCCAGGACAATCGTCGTGTCGTCGATATCCACGGCCGCGGCCAGCTTGCCACTTGCGTTGTTCCCAAATAACTGCGCCATCGCCTAGTACTCCTTGCCCGTAACATAGAACTCGTCCTGCAAAATTCGACCGTCCCCAGTTGTCGCCGTCACCTCGATCTTGTACCTCACCCTGTCTCGTCCCTTGCGCAGCCATACGCGCACGGACGTGCCGTCGTGGTTGACGGACATCAATTCCATGTCCTCGGGGTCGCCCTGGGGCGCGATGGCCCCGGAGGCGCTGACCACCTCGTCGCCATCGGTCAGGTCGTCGGCGTAGCTAATCGTGTAGGTCTCTGTTTCGCGGGGCTGTTTGGTGTATTTTCCAAGTATTGCCATTGTCTCCCCGTTTTTTATGCGGATGTTGTCTTCATGGCCCTGTCGACGAACGGCCTGGCCATTGCCCGCTCAACGCGCGGTCTGCTCATGGTCCTCGCCGACGGGTCGCGAGCGGCTGGGTTGCCAATGGATTCCGCGACGCACAGTGCCGGGCACGGCACGTCGACAAGACCCATGTGCCCATACGACCCGGTCGAAAGCGCGTCCGCGAACGCGGCCATCGCGGCGGTGGCTCCATGTGCATGCGTGCACG
>RZYB01000375.1 GCA_009930495.1 Deltaproteobacteria bacterium | reverse complement strand
CCAGGGCCAGGGTCAGCCGTTCCTGACTCAGACGCAGCGCCCCCTCGGCCTGTTCCAGCCCGGCGATATAGCGCGACAGGGATTCGGCCATGTCGTTGAAGGCCTGGGTCAGGGTGGCGATCTCCGTGACATCCGGGTCCGGTTCGACCCGAACCGAAAAATCCCCCTGGCCGAAGCGTTTGGATGCCTCGGCCAGTTGCTCCAATTTGTGGCCCATCCGCTTGCCCCCGAAAAACCACCCACTGATCAGGGTCAAAACCAGGGCCGTCAGAAAAATACCCATGTTGCGCAGCATTTCCCGCCGGGCCTGGGCATGAACCGTGGACTTTGGCGCACCGACGA
This sequence comes from Deltaproteobacteria bacterium, assembly GCA_009930495.1. Lineage (NCBI taxonomy): Bacteria > Pseudomonadati > Myxococcota > Myxococcia > Deltaproteobacteria bacterium. The sequence continues at coordinate 1,186 of RZYB01000375.1, read as the reverse complement.
AAATACTCATGTACCGCTCGCCAGCCGGATCGAGGCGCACGTTATGAAAGGCGAGAATGCGCTCGATGCCGTCCGTGCCGATGTCCGTCCTTATGCCGTTGGCGCCCCCCGAGCGGGCGGCCAGATACATGGGCTGGCGGATGGGTTCGCCGACGAGGGTGGAATCTGTTTCGGGATATCGAAAAATCCGCACCCCGGCATGATCGCAGCCGCCGATAAAGGAATTAGCGGGAAAACGCATGGACTCAAAAAGAGTCTTGAAACCGTCCAGGGGGATACTTGCCAAAAGCACGCCCCGGATCGTCCCGCTGTCATCGAATACCGGGCAGGCAAAGGGAAACAGCGAAATGGGCTCGAGCCGGCCAATAAAAAATTCTCCCGGAGAAAATGCCCCGGAAGCCAGGGCGTCCTGAAAATGCCGGCTTCCGGACAAATTGACCGTTGCGTGCGTCCGGGTGGTGGCGATGACCACGCCCCGGGGATCGGTCAGGGTAATGGCGCTGATATACGGATTGGTTTTCAGGGCGCGGTCGAGAAGTGGCTTGCAGGCCAGGGCGTGGCCATTTTGGATCTCGGGCAAGAGCGCCAGATTTTCCAGAAGCACGCGGATCGACAGGGTCGTCTTTTCCTGAATGGCGGCCACCTGGGCGGCGAAACGAAGCAGCTCCGCCTCGGAACGGGCAATGGATTCCGTGCGGCCGTGCAGGCCATGCACGGTGATGATGGCAAAGGCGGGAAGGGCCGAGGCCAGGAAAAGAATGGCGAGCTTTTTCCGAATCGAGCCGTGCAGGAGGCCTGAGGCCATGACGCAACTCCGGGATGTGGGCAAGCGGGTGCCTGGTTTCCGATGTTTTTCGAATTTATACCCAAATTACCCGGACTTGTCGCACAGGTAAAGCTTCGCCCGCAAGCAGCGACGCTGTCAAAAAAAGACACCCTCGACGGCCATGCGCCCCCCGCGCGCCACAAAGCGGCTCCCTCCCAATGCGCCGCGACCCCGCTTGTTCATGGCATAGCGTAAAAATGCAGAATAAAACAAAGATTATTCCCTAAAATATGCTCTTTGCGGAATAAAAAACAGGAAAACAGATATTTTTCCCGCTCAATCACATGGGTCATTGCTTTTCGGGATGCTTCCATTTAGGGAGGCGGGGCGTAAACCTGACAGGGAGGACATCATGGCAAA
>RZYB01000374.1 GCA_009930495.1 Deltaproteobacteria bacterium | reverse complement strand
GAGTCAACCAAGAAGCTCTTCCCGCACATCAAGTTCGTCTAGCCGCCATGGGCAGTTTTCGGCGCTCATAGCCAGGGGCAAATAAAGACGCCCGCCGCCATTGGCCGGACCCACGTTCGCTTGATCCGGCCAGGGTGCGGGCTTCAGCCGTTCACGTCAGGCTCAAGCTCGAACACAGCGCCCGGCGCTCCACCAGCTTTTCCACCACTTGGCGGGCAATGGCCGGGTCCGCTTCCTTCAGGGTCTCGATAACCACGTTCTGGAAGTCCTGGACCTCCTTGATGGAGAACAGTTGCTTGGACATTTCTGCGGCGAGGGCGAGTTGCTTGCGGACCTCGCCCATGGTTTTCAGGTAAAACTCGCCAAGGCTGGCCCGATCCCCGAGGATATGGGCCAGATCGTCCATGGGAATTTCCCCGCGCTGGGCCTGTTCCAGCTTGGTCAGAAGTTCCGTGGCGGAAGCGTGAATCTTTTGCAGCTCCTCCACGGCGTCGAAGTGGTCCTTGGTCAGGCGCTCCGCTACCGCCCTGTCCTCAATGGCGAGGCGACGAGAAACCACCACATCCATGAGCTTGAGGCGCTGGTGGATGGCCACGGTGGTCACGCCGAAATGGCAGGCGCAGTGCTTTATGGACTTTCCGTCCTTAACCATCCTCTTTAATTTAACATCGTCGATTTTTCGTTTCGTAGGCATCGTTTTTCCTCCGGTTATACTTTCCGGTTACTTTCCCGTCTGCTCCATGGCGGTGATGCTCACCTCCCAGCGGGGGCCGTCTCCGTCGTCGTAGCGCTTGGATATTCCAGTGTACTCGGTGATGAGTGCGTCATCTTTCCAAAATTTCGTGGCGGTCAGGCAATCCTTGAGGTGCTTCACGAGGTTGTCCAGATCGGGCTTGCCGGTGGGTTGGATTGCTCCTTCCCTGGCGGCGGCCTGTTTCTTTCTGGACCATGACCGGGGAATGGGCAGATAGGCCGTGGCGGTCATGGTGATGGCTCCTTCAAGCGGCTTCTCGGGCCTGTGTTGGGCCAGGAGAGCGCATAGGCTTTCCTCCGCCTGTCGTTGGGCCTTGGCCTTGTAGGCGTGCCCTTGTCGGGTGAATCGTGGCCGGGCCTGGGCCTTGGGGGTGATGGGGAGAACGAGCTTCACGGTCATGCCGTCGCCTCCCTGGTCGTGGTTTCGGCGTGGCGGATGAAGCCGTGGCGGTCGTATACGCTGGCCCGTGTCCTGGCCGATGCCCGGAGCACGCCCACGGGGTCGTGGTAGTCGTACAGGCGCGGGGTTTTGCCGTCCTGGGGCCGCAGTATCCGGCCCACCACCTGGAGCAACCGCCCCTGGGACTTGATGGGCGTGGCCAGAAATAGGGAGGCCAGCCCCGGCGCGTCAAAGCCCTCGCCAATGAGTTGAACCGTGCTCCCCAGCGCCCGCACATGGCCCTCGCGGATACGCCCCACAAGGGCCTCGCGCTGGGCTTTTGGTGTCTGGCCGGTGAGTAGTTCCATTTCCACCCCGGCGGCTCCCAGACAGGCGGCCA
>RZYB01000373.1 GCA_009930495.1 Deltaproteobacteria bacterium | reverse complement strand
GTCCGCCCGCTCAGCCGCGTGGAAACCTCTTCGCCCTACAGCGAGCATTTTCTGGCCTACGCTCCGGTGCGCCTGCGACTGTCCGCGGATGAGGACGTCGCCATCGTCGGCGGGATCGCCTATGAAGACCGCAGCGTGCTGGTGGACCTCGCCGGTTACAGGCATATCGACGTCATGCTGATAATAAGCCTCATCTCCGTGCTGGTCCTGATGCTGGCCATCGCACTGGTGGCCAGGGGCACCACGCTTGGCCTGCAGGAATTGGCCTATGCCGTGAAGACCCTCACGGAAAAGGGAGAGTGGGAGGAGGTCCGTCTGGTCGAGACGGGCTACGAGGCCGAACTGCTCAAGGATTCCATCAATTCCATGATCAGGACGCTGCAGGCGCAGTTCGAGGAGATCAAGTCCAAGGATCTCAAAATCGAATCCGTGACCTTGAAGGAGCCTGCCGAATTGAGCATGGGGCCGGTCATTTCCACGCTGGACGAGAATTTTCCGGAATTTGTCGGGTCAGGTGCGCACATGACGCAGATGAAGCGGGACATCATCAAGGCCAGCCAGGTCGAAGTGGACGTGCTCATCTGGGGCGAGACTGGCACGGGCAAGCAATTGGCCGCCGAAGCGGTGCACCGGCTGTCGGCCCGAAACGGCAAGCCTTTCATTTCCATCAATTGCGGCGAGCTCGATGAAAATCTCCTGCTTGATTCCCTTTTCGGGCACGTCAAGGGGGCGTTCACGGACGGCAAGGGGGACCGGCGCGGCGCATTCTTGCAGGCCGACGGCGGCACCCTGTTTCTGGACGAGATCCAGTCCGCGTCCCTGAAGGTCCAGCAGGCCCTGCTCAGAGCCCTGTCCCTGCGCAAGATCAAGCCGCTTGGCAGCGACCAGGACGTGGACGTGAACGTGCGCCTGATCACGGCCACCAACGTCGATCTGAAAGCTCTGATCACGGAAGGGAAGTTTCGGGAGGATCTCTATTACCGGCTCAAGGTCATTTCCATCACGACCCCGCCGCTTCGAGAGCAGCGGCAGAACATCCCGCTTCTGGCCATGCATTTCCTGCAGGAGGGGGAGCACATGGCCGGGAGGACCGGCCTGGCCCTTTCCCGCGGCGCCCTGAAAGCCCTGGTCTCTTATGACTGGCCGGGCAATATTCGTGAACTCAAGCATGTGATCATCACGGCCGCCGTCATGTCCGAAGGGCGGGTGATCCAGTCCGAGCAGCTGGGCATAAACGGCCATGCGCGAAACGAAGATGACGAACGTGTGCAGAGCGTGGATTCGTTTGTGCCCGAGAATGGGGAAGGCGTGGACGATCCTGTGCCTGCACGAACCGATAAAGCCAGAAATGAAGGCGGGTTACCCCTTGAGCTGAATTCCCGACAGGTTCTTGTGTGCGAATACGTCCGGGAGCATGGCAGCATTTCGAGCAAGGATCTGCTTGGGCTTCTGGAGGGCGGCATTTCAAAGCGAACCGCGAGCTATGACCTCCAGGATCTGGTTGCCCGGGGCCTCCTGGCCCGTGTCGGCCGGGGGCCTGCGAC
>RZYB01000372.1 GCA_009930495.1 Deltaproteobacteria bacterium | reverse complement strand
CCGTGGCCACCGCCGTGGTGTTCTCGGCCACGCTGACGGCTGCGGTGGCGTCGCCGCCGTTACTGGTGATGACCGGCGCGTCGTTCATGGCCGTGACGGCCAAATTGACGGTGCGCGGCGCGGATGCAACCGCGCCGTCGTTGACGGTGAAGGTGAAACTGTCGCTTCCGTTATAGTTGGCGCTCGGTGTGTAGGTATAGGCTCCGGTGGCGGCGTTGACGCTGACCGTGCCATGCGACGGCTGCGTGACGGCGTAGGTGACGTCGGTTTCCAGATCGCCGCCGGAGAGGATGCCGGACAGCACCGTGTCCTCGTTGGTGGCGCCGGAGGTGGAGGCGGTCCAGGTGATGGCACCGGTTCCGGTCAGGTTATGTTGCGTTCCGTTGGTCCGAACGTCGTTGAACGTGGCGCCGCTGGTTTGATCCAGTTTCCAGTACCCGGCAAGGTTCGCGGCATTGGTGGCCACGCTGCCTGCCATGTTGGCCTGGATTTCGGCCTGCGTCAGGGCCTTGGCCCAAATGCGCGCCTCGCTGACGGACAGACCGGATGGATCATACGCGGATGATCCGATTTGAATATAACTGCTGCCGTCCATGGCGCGAGGCGTTCCGTTGGCTCCTCCCGCAGTATTGAATTGTGTCGCCAGAGCTTGTCCATTGACATACATCTTCCAGCCATCCGTTCCACCGTCGGCAGAGTTGCGCGTGGCAACGACGTGCGTCCATTCTCCGGCCTGCAACACGGAAGCATTCGCAGAGTTGTAGCTGCCACCCGTGGAGCACACGATCCAACCCACGGACCCCATCAAGACGTTGATGGTCCCGCCGCTGATATAGAGTCCGTAACCATTGTTTCCGCCATTGCCGTTGAACAACAGATGGTGTGCTCCAGTGGTGTTGTCCAAATAGACCCATGCTTCAAGCGTGATGTTGTCGATGGCGGTTGTCGCCACCGTGCCGGCGGCTGTTTGCGCGCCACTCGATGCGCCCAGGGTCAGGAAGGAGGTGATGTCGCGGGAGAAGGGCGCGCTGTTGACGTCGTCGTTGGTGATGGTTCCCGTTCCCACTCCGTCCGAGATCGTCCCGCCGACGGCATCCGTCAGGTTGACGGAAAACGTTTCGTTGCCTTCGATGAGCGTGTCGCCAGTGATAGTGACGGAAATTGTTTTGCTGATCTCGCCAGGAGCAAAATTGAGGGAACTGTTGGCTGCCGGTGCCTCATAGTCGCTGCCCGCAGTGGCCGAGTTGTTTGATGTGCAGTAGAAGACCGTCACCGTTCCGGTTGAAGCGGCGTTCAAGCTGACCGTGAAATCCATGGTCTCGGTGCCGCTGTCGCCTTCGGTGAGGGTGGCGTCGGTGATGGAGATGGTGGGGGTTGCGACGGGACCCGTCATGTTGTCCACGGAGAAGGAGATGAAATCGATGTCTGGAGCAGTAAACCCACCGCCATTGGTAAAACTCCACGTGATTTCGTAGTAATCCAGTTGGATGCCGGTGAAATTGGCCCATGCAGGAAAATTTGTTGAGACGAAGGTATCGTCGTTTG
>RZYB01000371.1 GCA_009930495.1 Deltaproteobacteria bacterium | reverse complement strand
GCGCGTAATCCGCGTTATGGTTCACGCCGGGTCGTGTTTATGCGGAATTTTTTGATCTTATAGTGCATGGTTCGGCGGCTGATGCCAAGCAGTTCCGCCGCATCCTTGATAACCCAGTTGGCCTTAAGCAAGGCCGAGACCAAAACTTGTCGTTCGGAGTCCTCCAGGGACAGATCCGAGTCGTGGAGGGGGGGGAGCGGGTCGGACGCCTCGAATTGCATGTCTTCCAGACGAATGGTCCCGCTCGTGCACAGGATGCAGGCCGCTTCCAGGATGTTGCGCAGCTCGCGAACGTTTCCGGGCCAGCTGTATTCGAGCATGGCCTTGGCAACATTCTCGTCGAGACTGGGTAGTGGGCGTGATCCTGCGAAAAGTCGCAGAAATCCCTCCGTCAAAATGGAAAGGTCCTCCTTGCGGTGTCGCAGAGGCGGAACCTGGATGGTGATGACCTTGAGGCGGTAGTAGAGGTCTTCGCGAAATCGGCCCTCGCGGACCAAGGCCGGTAGATCCGCGTTGGTGGCGGCGACAACGCGGCAATCCACGGCTTTTTCCTGGACATCGCCGATGCGTCGTACTTTTTTTTCTTGCAGAAAGCGCAGTAACCGGAGCTGCATTTCATGCGAGATGTTCCCGATTTCGTCGAGGAACAGGGTGCCCCCATGGGCTTCGGCGATGAGCCCTTTCTTGTCCTTGACCGCATTGGTGAAGGAGCCCTTGATGTGTCCGAAAAGTTCACTTTCCAGCAACGTCGCCGGTGTCGATCCGCAGTCAACCACCACGAATGGGCCCCGCGCGCGGTGGCTGAGTTTGTGGAGCAGACCGGCGATTTTTTCCTTGCCCGTGCCGCTTTCCCCGAGCAACAGCGTGGTGGCCTCGGTTGGGGCGACACGTTCGAGGAGCTTGTAGAGCCGTTGCATGGCCGGGCTTTTCCCGCCCCACAACTCCTCTGTCAGCAGGGACGAGCCTGTTGTCGTCCAGGAAATGGTTTCCGATTGGACCAGAATGGCGGCGATTTTGTTCAGAAGTTCCTGGATATCCAAGGGTTTGAGGATGTAGTCCGCTGCTCCGCTTTTGATGGCGTTCACGGCGTCGGGCACCGAGCCCGATCCCGTCATGAGTATGACCGGCATGCCGGGCCAACGCCGCGTGCATTCCCACAGCAACTCGTGCCCGGTCATGCCTGGCATATTGATATCGGATATGACCGCGTCGGCATCCATTCCTTCCAGCTTGAGCAAGGCTTCCTCGCCGTCGCAGGCCGTTGCCACGGCGTGACCCGCCCGGGTCAAGGCCTGTTCGAGGCTGATGCGTGTCGCGGAATCGTCATCGACAATTAAAATAATCTGTTCACCCGTCACCAACGCTCCTTGTCTGTTTGTGTGGGGGAGATGATGCAGCTTGTCATAGTTCGGTATTGCGCGTCACGAACGGAATCGCCATGACGCGGCCGTTTTTTTGGGATTCCTTCCGCCCCTGGTAGACGCCGGGTTTTGGGAAAGAGACCTCGAAGCTCATGAGTGAATCCTGGATCAGGAGGACGTCCGGTCGCGCG